>NZ_WHIZ01000053.1:0-14294 GCF_009372125.1 Thermococcus sp. 101 C5 | reverse complement strand
GGAATTCTGTATTCTTTTCCGACCCTGTATGCTTTAATCTCGCCGGCTTTGATTTTTCTGAGGAGTGTCGGCTTGCTAATGCCAAGGAGCTGTGCCGCTTTTCCCGTCCTATAAAGCTTCATACTGCACACCCCTATTACAAACAATGACACAAAATATATAAACTTTACGATTTTAACCATTTAGAAAACAGCCCATGGGCTTTGACTTCTTCCGGAAACTGATAAACCAAAAACCCCTTTGGTGCCTTTGAGCCAAACGTCAAAAGCTCCCTGTTGAGGGGGCTTTCAGCTATTGAGAATTCGTATCTGTGGATGAATAGGGGTTTTTCGAGCTTTGGTGCTACAGCAATATGGTCTGCATGTCCATGGGTTGAGAGAATGTAATCAATCTCGAGGTTTATTTTTCTCAGCTCCCGTCTGAGCTCTTTATGTCTTTTGCTCCCGTTTCCGGGGTCAACAATAACAACTTTTTCCCCGGCTTTTATCATTGTTGAAGGGCTCCCGGGGTAGAGATAGAGGTTTTCTCCAAGTTTCTCAAGAGCCATAAAATCACCTCAGCTTTTCCAGCTCATCAACAAGCTCCTTAAAATACGGGTAGAATTCACTCCTCTTCAAATACTTCAAAGCTCCCCAAAACTCATCCAGACCTTTTGACCCGGCTTTTTTGTATTCCCACGCCTGGAGAACCATTTCAAGCTTGTCTGCAAACTTGACGAGCCTTCCTTCCGGGCTTGTCTCCTCTTCGTACTCTTGGAAGAGCTTGAAGTACTCAACCCTTTCAACGCCGAGGATGTCCATCATGGCCTTTCTCTCGGCTTTCTTTTTGTCCACATATTTTTGTGCCTCAAGGGGCAGGTCGGTAATCCTCGCCTCGGCAAGGTCGTGAAGAAGGGCTATCTTCAGTGCCTTCTCAACGTTTATTTCCACTCCTCTCTTCTTTAGCTCGTCCCCTAAAAAGAGGGTTATAAAAGCCACCCTGAAGGCATGCTCTGCAACGCTCTCTGGATTTTGAACTCCTCTGAGCAGCCACCCCATTCTTGGAAGCTTTTTTAGCTTCCCAGCCTCCACAAAGAGGTTTAGCATTTTCATTCCTCCGTCACATAGAGGATTCTTTCTGTTTCAATGGCTTTAGCTATTATCCCATCTCCCAGGAACCTTCCATAAACTTTAACGGTCTCTCCCCTGCCTATGTTGGGAGTTCCGGGGAATTCTATTTTTAAGCCAGAAATGTGAAAAGTTGCCCTGTAGCTGGGCAGTTCCATAGGCAGGAACTCTATTTTTGGCTTGTCCTCTATAACCCCTTCTATTACTACATTTTTTCCTCTGAAGTTGCCGCTTTTGAGCTCGTCAATTGTGAGAACGTAATAGTAGTTGTGACCGAGCTTGATTTTCTTCACTCCCATCACCCTTATAACCTCACTATCGTGAAAATATTTGGGTGTGTGAGATGATAAAGGTTGCGATTATCGGTGCTGAAAACGTTGGTAAATCCACGCTCATGAATACCCTCTTGGGGAGAAAAATATCTGAAACACAGCCTATCCCGGGTACCACAAAAGGGGTCATCAAGAGGGCTTTTGGAACCGTTAAGATTCCCAAAACAATGAAGAACCCATTTGGGGGCGCTGACGAGCTGGTCTTAATTGATACTGCCGGACTGTATGATCCGCAGCACGAGCTTAGGGGGAAGGTTTTGAGTGAGGAGAAATTCAAGGAGCTCTTTAATGAAATTCTCTCGGCAGATGTAGTTATTCACATGATCGATGCTCAATATGGCCTCCACAGGGGGATGGAAAAACTCCACAATATCCTCAAATTCAGGTATGATAAGCCGATAATAGTGGTTATTAATAAAATAGACCTCGTGCCGAGGGAAAAAGCTGAAGAACTTAGAGAAATTATCAAGAAAAGACTTGAGCAAGAACCGGTACTGCTGTCACTGGTCACATATGAGGGGTTCAACGAACTTTTGGAAAAACTGGCACATTATGCTCAGTATGCCAGGAAGTCTTGATTGACTTTAAAATTTTCTCAAAACTCATTATCTCGTCCAAAATAGCATATTCTTTTGCCAGCTCTTCTGCCAGCTCTTCGGGGAGGCCGTTCTTAACTAGTGCCTTCTTAAACTTTCTTCTTGCCCTCTTAACTGTCCGTTTCATTCCTGCAAAGTTCCACAGCACCTTTGGGATTATTATCAGCAACCGAAGAGATGAAAAAAAGAGCGAAAACATCAAAGCTCCTCCTCAAATTCCTCCTCTTCCTCAATTTCTATCCCCCTTCTTCTTTTCTTCTTTCCAAGGTTCTGAAGTTCTTTAAGACCTTCAAGGTTTCCCATCTTTTCCTTCATGAATGCACCGACGATGGTTTTGATTACGTTCATGCTTTCCATGTATTCCTTTGTGAGTTCAAATGCCTTATCTGGATCCATTCCTGCACTTACAAGCTCTTTGTAAAAGTTTGCAACGTTTTTGCCGAATTTCTCTGCTTTTTCCGGATCATAAACATCGTTTAAGAGTTCTTTTATTGGGCCGAATATTGAGTCCATGATCTTTGGTAAGTGCTCCGAAACGGCTCCAAGAAGCTGTTGAACCTCTTCTACATCTTCTTTGTCTCCTCCCTTCTTTTTATATGCCTTAAGCATGTCTTCGAGCATTTCGATCTTTCTTTCGATAATCTCTATGTCCTCTTCGCTCTTAGCCTCCCGGAGCTCTTTTATGAGCTCTCTGATCGTTTCTTCTATGAAATTCTTTGCCTCTGTTTTGCTTTCAGTAGCTTCTTCAATTTTTTTCTTAATCTCTTCTCCAAATTTCTCATCAAATTCCATATCAATCACCTCAATAATTATTCTGTCTGGTCAAACTTAATTGGGATTCCGATCAAATCAAACCACTTATTGAGCACTTCCTTTTTGAGGGCATAGGCCTTTCCCTTCTCACCATCAACCTCTTCAACGACGTTGAGGTCAATTAACTGGTGAATCTTTTCTCTAACGGTATTCCTTGATGCTTTGCCCCTTCTCCGTTTTAATTCTTGGGTAATCTGGCTTATATTGGCCGTTTTTAAATCAAAGAGAATTCGCACGATTTCTCTTGCTATGGAGTCATGTCTTATCTCCGGCACGACTACATCTATTCCTAAACCCCCGTATTGGGCATATATGTTCATTAGTTTGAGATAGTTCTCTGCCAGCCTCGAAACTAACTCAAAACTGGTCATAAGTTCATTAAGAGTCTTTCTTAAAGTTTTGACTTCCTCTGAAAGCTTCTCGACATCCTGTTCTTCTGGCATCTTCATCCCACTATACTATATTATTGCTCAAATCATATAGGTTTTCTGATTAGAAATGACCACCACAATTACGAAATATATTTCTAATGTTTGTTTGGAATTTAGAGGTAATAAACTTTATGGTTATCAGAGGATTCTTTTTTGGAATGTTGCTGCTTCACATCTTGCACATTCTTTTTTGATTTTGGGTGTAGTTTCCTTCTCCCAAAACCTTCTCAAACCTTCGAAACCAAACATTTCGCATCACCAATAATTAATAGAGTGCTCAAACTACAAGGGGATACCGGTCAAAAATGAGCGTCGGGACACTTTGACTTGTTTCTCAAAAAAGAGAAAGATTCAGCACTCGCATATTTTCACAAAGAGTTTTCTCCTTCTCGGTCCGTCCAGCTCGGCAAAGATCACGCTCTGCCATGTTCCAAGCAGGAGTCTTCCGTCTTTTATTGGGATTGTAAGGCTTGGATTTAAGATAATACTCCTCAGATGGGAATGGGCGTTGCTGTCTATTCTGTTGTGTCTGTAACCCTTCCCCTTGGGAATAAAACTTTCAAAGAACTCTTTGACGTCTTCGAGCAGGCCGCTCTCGTTCTCGTTTATAAGTAGGGCTGTCGTTGTGTGCCTTGTAAAAATTACGGCTATTCCATCTTTTGTCCCTGACTCTCTTACCTTTTCCTCTATGATGGGCGTTACGTCAATAAGCTCAAACTCCTCCCTTGTTGGAATCTCAATCTCAAAGAGCATCTTCATCACCCAACTCCTCTGCTATCTTTCTTCTTGGTCCCTTTAGGTAGATGATATGGGAGACTCCATTTACGCCGTGCTCCGTTCTTGAGATTAAACGATGTTCTTTAAAGAACACGCTTCCAAGGGCGAGTTGAGAAGCCAAATCCCAAAGTCTGTGCTCCTGTTCACTAACTTTTTCAAAGCCGGGCAGTTTGTAGTATGTTCTTTTAAAGACGCCTCTAATTTGATCATAACCTTCGTGGACTGAGAGAAGGGTGTACTCATCTGTTTTGGTCTCAATAAGCATATCCTTGTATCCCGTCTGGTAGAATACGCCATAAACTCTGTCCAGCTCTTCAAGGAGAAAGACTCCATCGTTGCTTAGGGTTAAAGCAACGTTTCTGAACAGTTTCACCGCATCAAAGGCATCAAAGTGGGGCATTGTTAAGCCCCAGAGGAGAGCCACATCATGCTCGCCAACGAGCTTTGCCACCTCTTTTGCGTCTCCAACGACTATCCTTGGCTTTAAGTCTAAATCTGCAATTTCGACCCACTTTTCAACCTTTTTGAGGTCTTCTTCTCTCGCATCAAGAACGGTAAGTGCTTTTGCACCTGCTGCCTTTGCCATGGCAACTCCTGCTATACCCGTTCCCGCGCAAATATCGAGAATCCTTGGCTTATCGGGGATCAGTCCTTTGTTTTTGAGCTTTTCAAACACCTCCACGATTCGCCAAAATCTCAGCACCGCTCTTTCATCTTCGGGATCCATCCGCCAGTAGAGGTAGCGGTAAAGTTCTTCAAGGCTCATAAAAGTCCACCGAAAGACAATAATCAGCGGGCCAATTTAAGGGTTTTGTCCTCTCGGCTCCAAACCTTTTTAAATCCCCCGATGAACTCTCCCATCATGTATGCGCTCATCTACGGAAAAAATCCAAAGCTCAGTGAGGCCGAATTCTGGGCTTTTGTGAAGAGATTTGGGTTAAAAGTCAGTGTAGTTGAGAGCTCAAAAGACTGGGTAGTTTTTGAAAGTGATAAAAGTATAGAGCGGCTTTTCCGCAAGCTTGGTGGTTCTTTAAAGCTGATAAAAATCGTTGGAGAAGGAGAAGAAGCGATAAGAGACTTGGAGTATGCAAAGCTGTTCACTGTAAGCCTGTATGGAAAAGACGATTGGAAGCTCTGGAGGAAGCTTGGAAGTGCGATAAAGAAAAACTTCAAATCTCAAGGCCCGAGCAAATTTTTCAAGCCCGCGAAGGTCTATGCAATGCCTTCCGAGCTTATCTTGAAGGGATTTCCCGAGGTTAAGGATTTTGTCTTCATGTATGGGAAGAAGCTATACGTGGGAGAAACAGTGGCCATAACTGACCCATTTGAGCTCAAGAAACTTGATGTTGAGAGACCTGTGCAAAGAGCGATCTTTTCAATTCCGCCGCGTCTGGCGAGAATAATGGTGAATCTAAGCGAGGTCAGGCAGGGCAATTTCCTTGACCCCTTCTGCGGGATAGGGACGGTAGTGCAGGAGTTTTTGCTTCAGGGATTAAACGCCTACGGAAGTGACTCAAATCCAAAAGCCATTCATGGAGCTAAAGAAAACCTGAAATGGCTGAAGAAGGAGTTTAACGTAAAGAGAACGGCCCATCTTGAGGTCTGTGATGCGAGAAAGCTCAAGAGGTGCTTTAGAGTTAAGTTTGACGCTATTGTTACTGAGCCATACATGGGCAAGCCCTTAAAACACCACCCCACAAGAGGAGAAGCAATAAAGCTTGCTAACGAGCTTGATAGATTCTATTACCAGGTCTTTGACAGCTTTAGAGATGTTTTGAAGAGAAATGCTAGAGTCGTGTTTGTTTTTCCAGCTTACAGGCTCAGCGATGGGAGGCTCTATCGCAAGGACAGGAAGTGGCTCGAAAAGCTCGGCTTTGAAGTTTTGGGGAAGTACACGGACTTTGAGGAGCGGCACAGAGTTGTTAGGGATATTCATGTGTTGAGGTTTAAGGGTTAAATTGAGGTGTATCCGTTTTCCGCTTAACCTTTAGTTTGTTGTCATTCTGACTTAAGTTCCTGTCTAGTACCCAGAGTTCTCCCTCCAATAATTGGACTGAATTTCATCAATCCCAAAAATTTATAATCAGTATGATGAGCGGATATATGTACAAAAATATAGGCGAGGGAGTGATTACGATGTTTGAAACTGTGTTAAAATGTACACACTGTGGCAAAGAATACTCCTTGGCAAGCGGAATTTACAAATGTGAAAAATGCGGATCTCCTTTGGATGTGAAATACGATTACAGCGCAATAAGAGAAATTATAGAAGATAACGATGCATGGTTTAGGGAAGCGCCAAGACTGTGGAAGTACTGGATGTTCTACCCTGTTTCAAACCTCAGAAAGATTGTTAGCCTTAACGAGGGCGGTACGAGACTTTACAGAATGAAAAACCTTGAGGAGAAGCTGGGTTTTGGGAAGCTCTACGTCAAAAATGAAGGAGAAAACCCAACAGGAGCTTTCAAGGACAGGGGTTCGAGTGTGGAGATAACAAAGGCCCTCGAATTCCACGCAAGAAAAGTTGTTGTGGCTTCAACAGGGAACATGGCAGCCAGTGTTTCCGCTTATGGTTCCAAGGCAGGCCTTGAAGTAACAATAGTGGTTCCAGAAGGAACTCCCGTTGGAAAGCTCGTCCAAGCGGTTGTTTACGGGGCGAAGATAAAAATCCATGGAAGCACCTACGATGAAGCTTTAGCGGAAAGCGAGAGGATGGCAAGGGAGGAGGGCTATTACCTTACCGGCAACTACCACTATAGAGTTGAAGGTCAAAAGAGCACAGGCTTTGAAATCTTCGATCAGTTCAGGTTTGACGCTCCCGACTGGATTGTTGTGCCAATTGGTGCCGGGACTCACTTAAGGGCCATCTGGAAGGCTGCAAAGGAGTTCTACGAAGTTGGGCTTATTGAAAAGCTGCCGAAGATTGCCGGAGTTCAAATTGAGGGCTACGATGCAATAGTTAGGGCTTGGAAAGAGAAGAAGCCAATTGAGCCAATAAAGGCAAAACAGCCGACAGTTGCCTCTGCCATAGCAGTTAAAGCTCCGGTGGATGGAGAGAACGTTTTGAGGGCTATTGACGAGAGCGGAGGCTACCTTGGCACGGTAACAAATGAGGAAGCTCTGAACGCAGGCTTAATGCTCGGAAAAGAGGGCCTCTTCGTGGAGCCTTCCTCAGCAACAGCCCTTGCCCTTGCCAAAAACATGAGAGAAGAGGGGATAATAGATAAAGACGAAAGTGTCGTTGTGGTTGCAACAGGGCATGGTTTGAAGGACATAAAAACATGGGAAAGCTTTATTAGCCTTTAATCTTTTATTTATTTGGTGGGGCGATGCTCTACGAAGAAAAGCGCTTCAGCAGGTTTGTCTTTTTTCTTACACTTCCAGCGTATATTGGTCTTTTAGCAGGACTTTGGGCTTCGTACTATGAAGGTGAAGGCTTTGAAATAATGATGATAGTCTTTGTTGCCGTGGTGTTGGTTTTGGTTGACGTGCTATCCTTTAGGATTGAGATAGATGAACGGGAAATACGACTTCGGGGAACCTTTGGGGTTATTCTTAGAAAGACAATAAAAATCGAGGACATTGAGAGCTTTGAAGTTAAAGAGGGCTGGATAAACTGCTGGGCCCCAATAAGGTTCAATTTTCCAGCTAAAGGCTGCGTAATCATACACAAAAAGGGGCTTGACGTCGCTTTCACAACCGACAATCCCGAAGAAATTGCCATGGTCTTAGCTACTCTTGGCGTTCTACGAGCAGCTTAGTGCCCCTAACCTCCACGATTCTTACCTTTTCACCCTTTTTTGCCTCCCCGTTTATGCATTCAGCTATCCACAGTTCGTTTCCCACTTTTACGACGCCTTTTGGGTTTAAATCTTCAACCACGATAGCTTCTTTTCCAATCAGTGCTTCTGGCCCAACTTCCACCCTTTTCTCAAAAACCTCCCAGAGGAACTTGACGGCAATGACGTCTTTGAAGATAAGAAAACCTATTACAGCAAGAGCGGGCTTTAAAGGCACGTTTATGCCAGCTCTCGGCAAAATAAAGAAGAGAAATGCTCCAACAACTATCTCGTCTGCGAGTATGCTTATGATTTTGAGGATGTTTTTAACGTAGTCCTTCATAACTCACACCCCTAAGTTGGGCAAACCGCCGTAGAGGAGCATAAGAAGCCCTACAAAAACCGGCTGGTGGATGATATAGATCTTTAGGGTGTTCCTCCCCATGAAGCAGATGAACTCAAGGATGGGGTTTTTTGGGGTATTTATCTTGAGCTTTCTTCTTCCATTGGGATAAATCAACGCGCCCACTGCCGTTCCCAAAAGGAAAACTCCAAACCACGGAAATATTGGGAAGTAGTCCAGAGTAAAGAACTCGTGAGGAGTGATCCCCAGGGGAAGAAGGAGCAAAGTGTCGGCGTGAACGTTCTTTACAACCTGGCCTCCCAAAAGAAAGAGAACTGCGGGAAAGATGTTTTTCCATCCAAGAGAATAGAAGGGAATCACGAGCAAACTCGCTATGCCCAGGAAGTGCAGAACTCCAAAATAGATTGTCCCTTTCTCCAGCAGAAGATAGGTAGTAAGGGTTATGAGCAAGCCAAGGCCAAAGAGCTTTGCAAACCTCAACAAATACTTCTTGGGAGTTTTATTTCCTCTTGCATGGCTTATCCACAGTGAGAGCCCTGAAATCGAGACAAAGAGGGATGCGGTTGCATAAGCAAAGAGCTTCCAGAAGAGCCTGTGCTCTGAATAGCCCAGAAAGAACTGCAGATCTGTGACAAAGTTGGATATTAACATCATGATTAACGCTATTCCCCGGACAAAGTCAACCTCCCAAAAGCGCTTTGAATAAATTTCACTGCCGAACATCAAAGGATATAAACTTCGAGGCTTATTTAAGTTTGGTGTTTGCATGGAGAGGGTTAAACTTAGGCTTCTGTTTTTCAGCTTGGCAGTTTTAATGATAACGCAGCCTGGAGCAATAGCCTTTGCCAATTTTGATGCCCCTTATGGGTTTTACAAGGATTTGTCTGCATGGCTCTCCGCCTATCTCGGGGGTGCTTTGATTTTAATGGGATACGGAATCTTAAAGCGGAAAGAACTTGGGACTAAATTCCTTTCTCTCTATGGGCTTCATTATGTGGTTTTATTTGCTTTTGCGTATTTTTTGGAGCTGAAGGTTATTGGCGATATTAACCCCTCATTTTCTGTTGTAAATTTGCTCTCCTTAAGCATCCTTGGCTTTCTGCTTAGCCTGATGCTCTTTCTCCCGGCCATCTTTTCACCACCCTATTACCCCTATGATGCACCCCTACTCCTAATCCAGTTTGCACTCTGGATTGCTTCCTTTTACATCTTTCTTAGGTTCAGAGAGCTTGAAAAAGAGAAAATATTGACCGTCTACAGAATTTTCCTGGGTTTAATGCTGTTTTCAATTTTCTTTGGCTTTCTCAAAGTTGCCGAGGTGTTTGGATGAGGATTATTAAAACCAAAGCAAAAAGCATCTACACAAAAAGTGGAATTCCCGGGGTTGATTGGGTTATAAACCAATACGTTGGCTGTCAATTTGCGTGTAAATACTGCTACGCGAAGTTCATCTGCAGATGGAAGCCCTATGGCGAGTGGGGAACATGGGTGGAGGTAAAGACCAACGCCTCTGAGCTTGCGAGGAAGAGGGTTTACGGAGAGGTCTTCATGTCGAGCATCTCCGATCCTTATCAGCCCGTAGAGAAGGAGCTCAAGCTAACGAGAAGAACCCTTGAGATGATGAACAAGAGAAACAAGCTCAGCATTCTAACCAAATCACCGCTTGTGGTTAGAGACATCGACCTTTTCAAGCTCTTCGACGAAATCGAGGTCGGATTGACAATAAACAGCTTCGAGGGGAAGGAAAAGCAACTCATAGAGCCCTTTACTCCTTCGCAGAAGCTTAGGATAGACGCTCTAAAGACACTTAGAGAGGAGGGAGTGAGAAACTACGCCTTCATAAGCCCGATTATCCTGGGGATCACTGACGTGGAGGAGATAATAAGGGAAACAAGGGGCTTCGCTGATTCTTACTTTTTCGAAGTGCTCAACCTGAAAGCTGCTGGCAGGGAGTTTCGAGAATTGCTAAGGGAAAATTTCCCCGAAAGCTACGAAGTTATGGTTGACGAGAATAAGTTCTGGCGCTTCGTTAAAGAGCTCATAGAGCTCATAAAACGGCTTAACGTAAGGACAGATGGAATTGAAGTCCACAGGAAAGGCTGGGAGTTCATAGAGGTGAAGTGAATGAGAATAGCTCGAGCGGGCGATTTCTGGATGGAAATTCCCAATGTTAGGTATTCCTTCTTTGACACTCCATACATAGGACACAGGCTTGGAAGAGCCGTTGATGTGTACTTTGAAGATAAGGCACTATTCCCCTTCGAAGAGGGAAAGCTGGTTGAAGTGAAAAAGATAAAAACTCCCCGGTACATTTCAGTCGAACATGATTACCTTACCCTCTTTAAGGTGGGAGATTTCTGTCTGAAGGTTCTTCATGTTAAGCCAGAGCTTGAGGTTGGGGAGAGAGTTACTCTCGGTGATGAGATTGGGAGGCTCATCTATTCAGGATTTTTCTCGCCATGGAGCGACAAACATGCTCATTTCGAGCTCAGAAGGTGCGAGGACCCTTACAGGGCAAGAGGGGGCTTAGTTGTTTTCCCTAAGGTTATGTCCCTTGTTCCTACTGCAAAGGGAATAGAATTTGAAGTTGTTGAAAAAACCTCCCAATATCTCTGGCTTAAACCCCTGAAGAGAGGAAAAGAAGGAATGACTCCCTTTGGAAACGTTGAAGGGGGTTTACCCCATTATCGCTACGGAGCGATTTTCAACGGAAGTGAAGCGAGGCTTTTTGGAAGGGTCGTGAAAGCTGAAGAAATTCTCGAAAACCGTGCTGGAATCTTTAAAGCGAACTTTGGAGTTCTTGCAAATGGAAAAATGGTTAAGGGAGTCGGAGTTTACTGCAACGAGGGGAGGGTTAAGCTTATCGGGGGAGAGTTTGAAGTGGGGGATGTTGTGGAGCTTGTAATAGTTTAACTGTAAAAAAAGCAGAAAAGTAAAAACTCAGTAAGGAAGGTCATAGTGCTTGACCACTATCTCGTCTATCCCTATTTTTTCTAAAGCACTCAACGGAACCTGCATTGACACTTGAACTATTCCCGGAAGCCTTCCGATCTCCACGGCACCGCTTATCGTTACTCTGTTTCTAACTTCTTCTACGCTCATTCCAAAGAGCTTTGCAGCTCTTTCAAAACCTCTCATTGCAGCTTCGTTTATAGTTGGTCCTGAACCAATAATCTGCACTGGAGCCACGGGCTCGGGTTCAATTCCAAACCTTCTTGCCAATGTCTGGACTTTCTCCCATTCGTCTTTTCTCCATGGCTTTGCGAGTGGAGGCAGGTCTTCCTCAGGGGGTAGCAATATTGGGCCATCCAGATTTACGTTTTTGACAACCGAAACTTCAAGAACACTCTCTGCAGTTACATCGGTTGTATGCCCCGCTACCTCTCCATCTCCCTGCATTGCATGAGCGTCTCCGGCGTAAATTCCTCCTCCTTTGACCTTTACAGGTGCTATCAGTATGCTTCCTTCCCTGACTGAATCAACGTCCAAATGCCCATCGGTTAGCTTTGTCTCGTAGTCTTCCTTGGTTATCCCGTATGGATGGGGAGCGTTGATTAGGAATGAGCCAAAATCCCCGGCATTGTGGGAGTCCGGGATGTCTACAGCTGGAACCGTTCCAAGCTGTCCCAAGAAAGGTCTCATCCTTGAGGGAACTCCAACTATATCTGCCTTGGCGAAGATTAGTATCGGCACCTGCTTTGAATTCTTGGGAAGAGCGTGCCACTCCCATGCATCTTTGGCTATCATCTCGGCGGTTTCCTTGTTTACGGTAACTCCAACTCCAAGGTTGTGATCAAAAACCATTGTATAGCCGTTGACCATCTTGAAGGGAGAAGTCGGCGAGCCGCAGTTCTTGCACCTCACTGCATCTTCCCCTATGCCAACAACCTCAAATTCGGGCCATGGCTCGTTACAGCTTGGACATTTCTTTGCGACGTATGGGTCTCCAACAAACGCTCCTTCTCTAGCGACATCAACGCCTGAAGAAGCTGCTTTTGAGAGAACCTTTATGCTCTTTATCTTAATCACTATGCCGTCCCCAATCTCTGCCCCTTCTACCGCAACCGGCATGTTGACTTCATGTCCTCCCCTGATTGTGGGAGTGATCATCGGGCCCCAGCATCCGGGGGCTGTGCGAAAGATTATTTTTCCTCCGTCTGCTACGGGGCCGAGCATCTTTGAGTGTGGCCCAATTATGCCGTTTGTTTGTATGTCGTTAAAAATCTCATCTTCAACTACCATAGAAACCACCAACTCTTATCTTCAAGGTGAAAAGATAAAAACGTTTTGATTTTGACAAACTTAAATCTATTTGGGTTATTTTTCAATGTCAGAACAGCTTCAAGTATTTCTGAACTTATCGATAGGGGTATATACTTTGAAGTCAAGTTCTATATTGGTGAGAACATGAGGAAAGAGTTCGTGCTCATTAGTTTGCTGATCTTTGTTCCATTGGCCAGTGCATGCTACAATCCAATGGACTCGTTAGCTGTGGAGGTTCGCCTTAACAGGCCTGGCATTTATTATGACCTTACTCCACTAAAAAATGCAGAAAACGTAATAATCGACGATGGAAGCATAATCTACCGCTCTCACTATGACGAAAGAGTTGCAGTTATTCTAAAAGAGGTTAACTCCTCTCTGTGGATTAGAATTCAAATACCTGCGAAGAGCTTTGAATCCACTTACGCCCATGCTTCATTTGAATCCCCCTTGCTGATTTCCAACGAAAGCTTTGAGCGGATTAAGGCTCTGGGCTGGGAAGTTAAGAACTACACCTTTAGAAAAGGGTCTCTCTACGTCCGGATAAGCCCGAGAAACGGTGGCGAATGCAAGAGCGACTCGGACTGTGCCGTCGGCGGATGCTCCGGAGAGGTCTGCACAACAAGGGAGCTCGCAAAAGAGATAGTCACACCGTGCGTATACAAGGAGTGGTACGGGTGTTTGAGATTAACGAGCTGCGGCTGTTATAACGGCTTCTGCACATGGAAGCCTAATCCAGATTTTGAAAAATGCCTGAAAGAGCATGGCATTGATCCTTCCAAAGTTATTAAGCTCCCCCTTGCCGAAGTCTACATAGCCGACTATGGGAAAGAGAAGCCGAGTGAAGAAGACATTGGTGAGCTTAGAGAACTTTTTGAAGTGCTTGGTATCTCATGCGCTTTTGACAAGCTGCAGTTTAAATCCGGGACTATTGACACTCCAGTAGGGATTATAGATCCTTACTCCTTCAACTTCAGCGAAGCCCTTAGAGTAGAGCTCGAATGGCTGAGGGAGAACGGAATAATAGCGGTGGGTGATGAAGACATCTCGGCAATCGTGAATGTTGCAGAGGGAGGCAAAGCGGGCTACAACTCCCACATAGGCTGGTATAAGAAAAACGGGGTCTACACGTGGATTCCCTACGATGAGAGCGACAGTCCTCTCTTGCTCAAGTGCGTTGGAGAGCCTTTCAACGTAACGTTGCCGAGCGGGAAGGCTGTTATCGGGTCATCATACACTTCATCCACCCCTGGAAGCTCGAACACTACTTCACAGAGTGCAGCTCAAAATGGAGTTTGCGGACCGGGAGCTTTTGCTGGACTTCTTCTCTTCCCCTTGCTCTTCAGGAGGAAGTGAGGTTTTTGGCTTTTATTTTTTCTATTGGGATCAAGACACTGTCAGGATAAGCAGTGGGACGTTAGGTTTAAGTTTCTGATACCTCTTCAGAAAAGGGGAGAGAAATGAGGACTGAAACCATTATTTACTTACTGGTTTCAGTCTTAAAAACCTTTCGCCGGAACAGGGCGTGTTTATAGTAACCTTTATTAGGGTTTTTGCTGAATTCTTTCGGGTGGTTGTCGTGATCCCCAGATGGGATCACAGACTCAAAGACCCTGAAAGCGTGGCATTCGCAATTCTTGACGTTTTAGCAGACTTCGAATCAGAAGGAAAGCTGAAGAACCTGCCAAAATCCAAAAAATTTCCAGTAAAAACAATACTGGCAATACTCCTCTTTAAACAATACTACAACCTACCTCTCAGAGACGCCCAGCACTACGGCAGAAAATTCTTCGGAGCAAACATTCACTACTCAACCCTCCACAACTGGGAGAA
>NZ_WHIZ01000052.1:0-15018 GCF_009372125.1 Thermococcus sp. 101 C5 | reverse complement strand
TGTGGGGAGTCTCCGTTCCCCCCGAAAGCCCTCCGATGAAGACGGGAGGAGGGAAGCCTACCCGTTACGAAATTAACGCCCTACACGCACTTTACTGGTAGGCAGAACGGATTGTTATCATTAGTGCAGTCTCAAAGGCCGAGAAGAATCTAGCCCGAACTTCATTAGGAACGGCTTTTTGAAGCTTTGTCGCTAGGGGTACATTTACCAATGTATTGAAAAGACCAAAAGTGGCGAATACTCCTAAGAGCATGAAATATGCAGTTTTTTGGAAATAAGGATGAATGACCAGTGATAGGGGGAATAAGCAGATGAGCTGTGCAAAAAGGGCCTTGAACAGTAAGTTCTCTGATGATTCTTTGAGTTTTCCTGCTATTATAAGGTTACCTGTTAATGCCCCAATTGTTGCAACTGTTTGAATACTCCCGAATTGGACAGAGGAGAATCCTAATATGACTCGCGACAGGTATGGGAGAATAATCGATATGACCGGTTGCAGTAGTGTGTTTATCAGGATTCCGAGGGTAGTAAGTGCGAGTAAACTCTTTGAATTTCTTATAAACTGGAATCCTTCGAGGATATCCTCCCACACTTCATGGATACTAGAAATCTTCCGGGTTTCCCAGTGGTACTCGATGAATGTTTCGAAGAGTCCAGAGCCAAAGAAGCTCACTGCATTTATGAGGATTGCCAGTTTAAGCCCACCAAAGGCATAGATTGCCCCTCCTAGTATAGGCCCGACAATCCTTATTAATTGGCAAGTTCTTCCTTTTTTACAAGGTCGGGGAACATCCCCGAAGTACCTGCTGAGAAAAATGCTCCCATAATGCTCATTACAACTTGAATTGCAAGCAAACTCTGGATGTTTAGTAAATCGAAGGCAATAACTCCAAAGAGAAAAATTCCTCTTGCCATGTCAAGCCATACCATTAACTTTTTTCGATTATACCGATCACCAATTACACCAGCTATTGGATTTACCAAAAGTCTTGGAATCAGCTCTGCTATTATGAAAATGCTCATTATAGTTCCGCTACCAGTTTTATCGAGCACGTAAAGTGGGACCGCTATGTCTTGAATTATCCACCCTGCTTGAGAGACCCATTTACCAGTTGCATAGAGCCAGAAATTTTTGTTGAGCATATTATGCCACCAATGAGTAATAAGAGTGATCACTTGTAATTATGTTTGTGATCAGTAGTGAGCAATACAAGTGAATTTTAAGAAATGGTATATGAGAATTTGGTCAAGAAGGTAGAAAAGAAGAAAAGAAAGAGTTCACTCCTTCTTAACGTGCTTTTCGACGAATTCCTTGAGGATGTCTTTGAGTTTTGGATATCCTATCTCTTCAAGCTCGTATTGGACTCTAACAGCAGGCTTGTTAATGTTCATGACTCTTCTAAGGTCAACTGGGGTACCCATGATGACGACATCTGCATCGGCCCTGTTGATTGTTTCCTCAAGTTCCTTGATCTGCTTCTTGCCGTAGCCCATAGCTGGGAGAATAACGTCAAGGTGTGGGTACTTCTTGTAGGTTTCAACTATTGAACCCACAGCATATGGTCTTGGGTCAATGATCTCCTTGGCTCCGAACTTCTTGGCTGCAACGTAACCGGCACCGTATCTCATTCCACCGTGTGTGAGTGTTGGGCCGTCCTCAACTACGAGAACTCTCTTTCCTTTAATCAGCTCCGGCTTGTCGACGAAGATTGGTGAAGCAGCTTCGATGACGGTTGCATTCGGGTTGACCTTCTCTATGCTCTCCCTTACCTGCTGGATGTCGTCTCTGTTTGCTGTATCGATCTTGTTTATAATTATCACATCGGCCGCTCTGAAGTTGGTCTCACCTGGGTGGTACTTGAGCTCGTGTCCGGGCCTGTGCGGGTCGGTAACGACTATCCAGAGGTCTGGGACGTAGAAGGGGAAGTCGTTGTTTCCTCCATCCCAGAGGATTATGTCCGCTTCTTTTTCGGCCTCGCGGAGAATCTTTTCATAGTCAACTCCAGCGTAAACTACCATGCCGCGCTCGATGTACGGCTCGTACTCTTCCCTCTCTTCAATGGTGCACTCGTGCTTGTCGAGGTCTTCAAAGCTCGCAAACCTCTGCACGACCTGCTTTCTCAGGTCTCCGTAGGGCATTGGGTGTCTTATTGCTACCACCTTATAACCCATCTCCTGCAGGATTTGGGCGACTTTTCTTGATGTCTGGCTCTTTCCACAGCCTGTTCTAACAGCTGTAACCGCTACAACCGGCTTGGTGCTCTTTATCATTGTGCTCTTTGGTCCAAGAAGCCAGAAGTCAGCGCCAGCTGAGTGTGCCCTTGAGGCAAGGTGCATAACGTGTTCGTGAGAAACGTCTGAGTAAGCGAAAACAACAACGTCAATGTCGTGCTCTTTGATTATCTTTTCAAGGTCATCCTCACTCCATATTGGAATTCCATTTGGATAAAGCTCACCGGCAAGCTCTGGTGGGTAAATTCTACCCTCGATGTCTGGAATCTGGGTGGCGGTAAAGGCCACTACCTCATACTCTGGGTTGTCCCTAAAGAACACGTTGAAGTTGTGGAAATCTCTTCCAGCAGCACCAAGAATTACGACCCTTTTCCTTTTCTTTTCAGCCATTTTTTATCACCTCAAAATATTTTGGCCTGGGCAATAGTGTTTGAATTTTGGCATTTATAACTGTTTTTGTTGCCTAATGAAACATTTCGCCCAAAAATCTTCAATCCGGCCCCGGCAATCAAAAAGAAGTTTCGATAGCGGCAGTACAAAACTAGACATAAGAGATCAGCTATTGCTTTGAAATCACGGTTTTGAGCATAAGCTCATTTCTGTCGACTGCTATTTGGGCTTTTAATTTGCTCGATTTTTTCATCTTTTTGGTGAAAAGATTTTGTATCTCCCGGAGAGCCTTTTCATCACTCCAAAGGCTCTTCCACACCAATACATAGTGCGTGGAGTTTTCTGCCAGGACTAGTTTATCACCTCTCCATGCCACGGAGATGTTTAGGGCTTTTTCTTCATCAAAGCCACTCGTTACAAGGAGAAGATAAAAATAGAATTCTCCGAGTCTGTCCTCATGGATTACTCTATAACCTCTGCCCAGATTCACGTCTACCTTTTGAGGTAGAACCTTGGCTAAGTAAAATTCCGGATGCATGATTTGCTGGGTTGTTTGTGGCGGATCGGTGTAGGCCTTGTTAACAAGCCCCCACCCGCCTTTTTGGTATAGATACTCTACAAATTTGTCACCAAAAACGTAGGGGAAGTATCCAAAGTTCATAGGGGGGTCTTTAAGATACAGGGAGGTTATTTTCTCTATCCTGATGCCATGCCTCTTGCAATAAAGGTCGGCGGTTAAATCTGCGTCCCCTTCAACCAAGGCCTTCATGGCAAGGCTACCGTCAAGCGTTGTTGGATATTTCGGATCGAAGTGCTGCTTTTGTATCACATGGGTAAATTCATGAGCCAGAACCCTCTTGGCTGTATCCCCCGTTTTAAAGAAGTTTTCTGAAATTATGTATACTTTGTTTCCCGAAGTAACTGCTATCCATGACGCGGTTTCTTTTTCTTTTGTTTTTGTGAGGTTGTAGTTAATCGGAACAAGAAAACTCATCTTATATACCAGCTCCCACTTTTTGATTTCTTGATAATCTTCTCTGCTTGGGCCCCATTTTTTAAGGGCCTCCTCTTTGGTAAGGATGATTATTTTTGGACTTTCCTTAAAACTAAGCCCCCTTATTTCCTCAACCTCTTTTGAGATGTTAGAGGCAATTTGAAGCACTTGTTGATCTTCACCTGAATAAGAGCTGTCATGGTACAAAAACGCAACAAGGAAAAGAGCTATGAGAAAAAGGGCAAGGAAGTTTTTCTTCCTCATTTAACCACCGGAAAATACAAAAAATCACTCCTTGAACTCTACGAATTCTTCTGTCATTCCATCTTTGGTTATTACGACCACCTGCACTTTTCTATCTCCTGTGTAAACGTCTCTCTTACCCGCTGTTCTGACTGCCCTTACAGCCAATTCTTTGGCCTCTTCAACTGTCATGTCCTCTCTGTATCCGTCTTCAAGTATCGCTATTGCAAAGGGGCTTCCAGAGCCCGTTGCGGTGTAGTTGTCAAAGATAAGTCCTCCCAAAGGATCAAGGCTTGCAAGGGTTGGTTCCTCAACGTAGCCGCCGATAATTATCTGCACCATGTAGGGGAACCATTTGCTCTCGTTAAGTATGTTGCTGAGAAGGTTTGCCATAGCCTTTGCTGTCATTGGTTTTCCCCAGGTAAACTGGTAATACCTCGCCTCAGCTTCGAGCATTCTCGCTAAAGCCTGCAAATCACCAACGCTTCCTGCGGTTGTTATTGCTATCCTGTCAGTTATTGGCAAAATTTTCTTTATGTTGAGTGTTTCCACCATGTGATCGAGAGAAGCTTGAGTATCCGCTGCTAATACTACCCCCTCTTTCAGTTTAATTCCAACGGTGGTTGTTCCGGTTTTCTTCTCCATATTCTCTCACCTCTAGATGTGTATTTCTCAGAAGAGTTTTAAACCTTTGGGAATATGAGCTAAGCTAAAGGGAGATTTAAAAATAATTGAAGTAGCATTCAACCCTCAAGCATGTCTTTACAGCTTTCGCAGACCCATCTCTCGTAGCCTTCGTGAACAACTCTATGGAGCTGAGCGTACTGTCCGCAGACCTCGCATATTCCGTAGACTTCTCCTTCTTCTATCTCGGTTTCCTCTTCCTCGTGATTATAGGCATTTATTGCTGCAAGCAAATCTGCCGCTGTTACAAATCCCATTGGCATTCCAAGCTTTGTTACGAGGAGCCTTCTAACTCCTTTCTCCATCATAAGCTCGATTGCATCCTGAATATCATAGTCGTATTCTATCGTTATGGGGTCTTTTGTCATTATCTCGCTGATTTTTACCTCTTTGGGATTCTTCCCCTTGGCAACTACTTTGTTGAGAATGTCTCTATCAGTGACTATACCAACTATCTCATCTTTGTCCATGACAACCGCACTGCTTACTTTGTTCCTTGCGAGAATTTTCGCAACTTTTTCAACAGTTTCGGTTGGCCTAACAACCACTGCCCTTCTTTTAACTATTTGCTCTACAGTAATTTTTGGCATCATTGTTATTCCCTCCTGATTCATGGTGAACTACGGTGAGAAACTTAAAAATGTTTTGGGACTATATTTTCTTTACCATTATGTATCGGGGAATCAGGAAAAACGTCACCACAAATACTAAAATTGCCAGAAGATATGGTATCGAAGAAGCCCCGGCTAACTTTGATATAACCGTTTCATTAACGCTCTCAATATTTATGGGGGTCTGTTCAATAGTGTACGTTGCATTCCTAGCAGCTAACCGGGATTCTTCTGCCAGGAGCCTGCTGGATATGGCATACACTGCAGAAGACAGAAGGCCGGCTACCCCCAAACTTATAATCTGTATTTTCTCAAAAACTTTCAGAAAACGCTTTTTGACTGGAATTCCCCTGGGAAGCAGAAGAATTGGCTTTGAGGCAGCCCTATAAAGCTTTACCTCCTGCAATCTCTTGCCGTACTTTTTCCCCGCTATCTCAACAAGCCCTACCCTCGTCATTTTATCTAGGTGATAAGAAACAGTTGACATTGGGATTCCAAGCTCCTTTGCTATTTCTGACATCGAAAGAGTCCTCTCTTGCAGAAGTCTCAATATTAGAAGCGAAGTTTCATTTGTGAGAATTTGAGCAAGCTCCTTAGCTTTCTCATCACCAACATCGATTATCTCAAATTCCATTTACTGCACCAAGAATATCTGACAACGAATTATTAAAAACCTTTGTTTTCACTTCGAAAGGGATTGAAGCAAAACAGGGTAAAGTTATGAAAAGGAAAGAAAAACTAAATTCATGGCTTCTCGAGGATGATCTCAATTGTTGAGGTGTTGGCTGTTCTTCCGTCAGCTGTTGGGAGCTCCTCTGTGCCGATCTTTATCTCCTTAACTCTAACCTCTGGAAGGAACCTGTTTCTGACGATCTCTGCAACGTCAACGGCCCTGCTGATAGCCCTACCCCTTGCTCTGATGCTAACTTCCTTTGCACCCTCGTTGAACTGGGTTATTACGGCCAATACATAGTTCATAACAGGCTTCTTTCCTATGAAGACAACATGCTCCTCTGCCATTTTTGACACCCTCCGAAAGTTTTGTCAATAGCAAACTTTGGATATGTGGTTAAATACTTTTCGGTTGAATGCTCGGGTTTCCAGATATGCCATAAAAACCCAAGAAACCGAGTTTTAGTTTTGACATTTTTGTGTGTATTAGAAAATCTTTTTAAGGTTGATTATTACAAAAAGCTGGTGATACAATGGCCATTCATCCGATTGATTACAGGTATGGTAGTGAAGAGATGAAACGCATCTGGGAAGAGGAAAATAAACTCCAGAAACTTCTTGATGTGGAAGCCGCCCTTGCAAGGGCTCACGCAAAAGTTGGCAACATTCCTGAAGAAAGTGCAAGAGCAATCAGCGAAAAGGCAAACACAAAATGGGTAAAAATCGAGAGAGTTAAAGAAATCGAGGCCGAAATTCACCATGATATAATGGCCGTTGTTAAAGCCCTAAGTGAGGTCTGCGGAGAACATGGAAAATACGTCCATCTCGGGGCGACATCCAATGATATAATAGACACCGCCAATGCTCTTCTCATTAAGGAATCCCTGGAGATTGTTCTGAAGGATCTTAGGGAGCTCCGTTCAATACTTAAAAATCTCGCAAAGGAGCACAAATATACTGTGTGCATTGGAAGAACTCACGGCCAGCATGCCGTTCCAACCACATATGGGATGAAGTTTGCCATCTGGCTAGATGAAATCCAGAGGCACATTGATAGAATTGAAGAAGCCAAGAAGAGAATCCTTGTGGGACAGATGAGTGGTGCCGTTGGGACGATGGCGTCTTTTGGTGAAAAGGGGCTTGAAATCCAGCGCTTAGTCATGGAAGACCTCGGTCTTAAACCAGCTTTGATAACTAACCAAATAATTCAAAGAGATGTCTACGGAGAACTCATGAGCATTCTGGCCTTAATAGCTTCAACCCTCGACAAAATAGCCCTTGAGATAAGAAACCTCCAGAGGACTGAGATTCTTGAAATCAGTGAGCCCTTTGGAAAGAAGCAGGTTGGCTCTTCAACAATGCCGCACAAGAGAAACCCGATAAGATGTGAAAAAGTCAGCGGGCTTGCACGGGTTATCTATTCCAACGTTATTCCAGCCTTACTCAACAATCCGCTGTGGCACGAGAGAGACCTTACTAACTCTTCAGTTGAGCGTGTAATACTCCCGGAGACGTTTATACTCTTGGATGAGATGTTGAAGAGTATGAAGAAGGTCTTATCCGGCCTGGAGTTCTTCCCTGAGAATATAAAGAGAAATCTTTACCTCACAAAGAACCTGATAATGGCCGAACCGCTGATGCTCAAGCTTACGGAGAAGGGCATGGGGAGGCAGGAGGCTCATGAACTGGTGAGACAGCTTGCCATGAAGGCATTTGAAGAAGGAAGAGATCTGTTAGAAGTGGTTAAAGAGAGTGAAGCTATGAAGTACCTCAGCGAAGAGGATTTGGAGTCTCTAAGGCCAGAAAACTACATAGGCTTGGCTCCACAGATAGTGGACAACGTAATAGCCTACATAGAAGAGGTCGAGAGAAGAGAGGGAGGTTAATTTCTCTCAGCTGCTTCCAAAATTTTTTCCTCTCCAAGCGGAAGGACGAGCGGTCTGGAAAGGTGCTTTCTTGCATCAGGTGGCACTTCATAGATTTTTTTCTCAAGCTGGCGGGGTAATCTTTTTGGAATCAGAACTTTTGGCATTCTGTGTCCGCATTCTTTGCACTTCAGGTAGTCCCCTTTGCTTTTCATTGTTCCCCCACACTTTGGACATTTTGGCTTTTCATAAACTATTTTTTCGGCAAGCCTTATCGGGTAGAATTTCTCCAAGTTGAGGGTCAAAACACCCTCGAACTCCTTTACTCCTCCGGCTGCAATGACCTCGTCGCCTTCAATTAGCATTCTAACGTATTTTCTAAATCCCTTGGTGGGCTCAAAGGCTGCAACCCTGATTGTGCCGGTATCATCACTCAGCTCGAAAAACACGTGCCTTCCTTTCTCCCAGTACTCTTTGCTGACTCTCCCCCTTACAACGGCACTCTCCAGGGGCTTTAATTCGCCGATCTTTTTAAACCTCAAATGGTCGTCTGTATTTTGGTTTGTTTTATAAATCTGGAAGAACTCTACGGGTTCTTCAATAATGATGTTTTCAAATGTCCACAAAACCCGATTATTATCTATTCCCCTAATTCCAACCAGAACGGGGTCTTTTCCGTGGGGAGTTATCAGAACGCTCCCCTTGAAGGGGTCGACGTTATCATATGTGAAGGGATAAGTTAATTTATCGGTTTCAAAAACACTATCTTCCTTGACTCTTCTTTTACTTCCCCAGAATTCCCTTTTCCTGTATGCTAGGAGTTCATAGGTAAAGTTCTTCAGCGGGTGGCCGATTGCCGCAAGGGCTCCAATTACACCCCTGCCGAGCTTGAACTTGTGAATTTCTGCATTTACCTCCCTTGCAACTTTTTCAGCCTCCTCAATGGTAACGTGCTCCCATATAGCCCTGTACGTAAACTCTTCCAAGTCTCTGGGAATTTCTCCCTCCAGAAATACAACTCCGGGGTTTGTGTTCTCATGATTAAAGTCTGATAACTCCTCAACCATATCCAGAACAAGCCTTTTTATCTTTGGCATATCGTCATCTTCAACTTCAAAACTCATTGCCACTGCCCCGTTACCTCTGGTCTTGTACGGCACGTTTGGGTTTAGACGGATGAGCTTTGGGAGGTCTAAAGGCTCCGCTACCCTGGAAATCTCTCTATACAGCAGGACACCTAGATAAGTGGTGCACATTCCATCCGGTGAATCCGTGTCGTCAATGCCTATGTGAAGCTTCATCATTCCCTTAGGATATGCTGAATGGTTAAAAGTTTATCCATTGAGAGGAAACTTTTAAATCCCCTACCCCTATTTATAAATGATATGATGGAAAAAGAGAGACTGCTACGAATTGTTGAAACCATATTCAAGGGGACTGGATTTAAGGTTGCGAGAATGGAGTTTAAAGGCTCGTGCTTTGACCTAGTTGCTAGTAGGCTCTTTTTGCTGCTCTTCGTGAAAGTTCTCCAAAATATAGACTCCTTTACGGAGGAGCAGGCAGAGGATTTAAAGCGCCTAGCCAAGCTCTTTGGGGCCTCTCCTCTGATCGTGGGGTTAAAGTCTAAAAACGAAGAACTCGAAGAAGGGGTTGTTTACGAAAGACACGGAATCTATGCTCTAAACCCACAGACTCTTTATGATATCCTTGTGGAAAACGAACTGCCTGCAATCTTTGCCGAGAGGGGCGGTTTTTACGTAAGGGTTAACGGTGAATATCTGCGAGAGCTTAGAGAGAGACACGGCTATAGCGTTGGAGAGCTCGCTGAACTTCTTGGAGTTTCAAGGAAGAGCCTCCAGAACTATGAGAAAGGAGAGCAGGCCATGAGCCTTGAGGTTGCTCTGAGGCTTGAGGAGCTGTTCGATGCCCCGGTTGCAAAGCCCATCGATGTTCTTAACGCAAGAGTCGAGGCCAAGATGGAGGTTGAACCGGAGACAGACCTTGAAAGGGAAGTCTTCAAACGCTTGGAAGAGTTTGGAATGGGGGTCATAAAAATCAAAAAAGCTCCTTTTGATGCCATCTCAAAGGAAGGGGGAGTGAAGATTTTAACAGGCATAAGTGAAAGAAAGACGTTATCGACTGTGAAAAGGGCTCAAATAGTAGATGAAGTTAGCAAAATTATCCAGAGCGACGGGCTGTTTATCCTCGAAAGGACTAAAACCGAGGTTGTGGGAGAAATTCCTCTCATCCCAAAGGAGAAGCTCAACGAGATTAGGGATGCCGATGAGCTTATTGAGATGATTGAGGAACTTAAGAAGGAGATAAAGAGAAAGATATTCAGCTGAAGAAAACCTTCCTCCACACGTCTCTAATTTTATCCACATATTTTGATGGAGATGCTATCATTACGGCCCATCTGGGTGTTTGCCTTCTCTTGAGAGCGTTTGCGAGTGGAGTAACTTTTGTTAAGGGCTTTATTTCTCCAGTGTGCATTACCACACCAATTTCCGCCGACTTCAGTCTCGGCTCGGTAAGCATTAGGTCAGCCGTTGAGAACTCTATGACAACTTCTCCTTCCCTCGCTCCCACGGCATCCGCTAGTTTCCTTTCAAGCTCTTGGCGTTTCTTTATATCTCTATAAACTGCCAACAATTCTCTTTTTTCCTCAGTGGTAAGTTCATCAGCCCCCAGCAGCAGTGCGGCCTTAAACAAGTCGCGGTACTTAATGCGCTTTACGATTTCCCTTGGATAGCCTTCCAAATCTTCAAGCTCTACGAGGACTCTGCAGTCTGTCATCTTCCAGAACTCCCAGAGGTAGCCGTCTTCAAGGGCAAATTCCAGAGCTCTGGTCAGCATTCCTTCTGCTATCTTTACCGTGTGGTGGAAATAAACCCTAGAGTACATGAGCGCTCTGGCCACCATCATACCCTCAACTGCCTCGACTCCCTTCTCGTCAACAACGAGCTCATTGTTGTGGATCCTTAAAACCTTCAGAAGCCTCTCAAGGTCGATTATTCCATGGGCCACCCCGGTATAGTGGGCGTCCCTAATGAGGTAGTCTAGCTGGTCTACATCCACGTCTCCATGCAGTGCCTGTCCGAGATATCTTTTTCCATATTTGCCCAGAATAAGGTCGGCAACTTCCTTTGGCTCATAGCCGTAAAATTCCAGTATCTCAGGTATGAACTGCCTTTCTTCTATCTCCCCGTCTATTATGTCGATCTTTCCAAGGATGATGTTCTGGCCGAGATGCATATGATCGTATTCCCTCACATAGTGCTCGTATATCTGCTCGAAGGTGTGTGAAAACGGACCGTGGCCAATATCGTGAAGCAACGCTGCTGTCTCTAGGAGGGTTTTTTCCTCTTCGCTAAGTCCCAGTTCCATGGCAAGCCTTTTTGCAATGTTGTATGTGCCTAATGAGTGCTCAAAGCGAGAGTGATTTGCGCCGGGGTAGACAAGATACGCAAGCCCAAGCTGCTTTATATTTCTAAGCCTCTGAAATTCCGGAGTTTTTATGAGGTCCAAAATGAGCCCGCTTATCTTCATACTTCCATGAATGGGGTCGTGAATTATCTTTGGCTTCATAATTCTCACCTAGAATAGACTTGGGACTTTTAAGTTAAATAATTTACCATACAAAAAGATAAAATGGGGTTAAATGTCCCTTCCGACTATAAAAATTCTCTTTGTTTTTCCCGGCTTTTGGGGCAAACCTTCTCTTACCTTCTCCGCTGGCACAGCTTCAACTATTAGCTCCGATGACTTGGCCTCTTCTACTTCATATCTAACTGGGTTGTTTGCTTCGTATATCAGCCCTCTTATCTCATCTTCTATGCCAGCTGGCTTCTCTCCCACGTATCCGACTTTTATTATGGCTTTTGGTTTTGGATTGTCCGGTGAGAGGGGGTGGTAGATTATCACGAAGTCCACTAAGAAGGGGTATCTGTGAACGATATCCATAACCTGATCTATGTGGAGCTTTGCTCCGCCAAGGCTTATTACATCCTTTACCCTGATGATGTTAATCACTTTCCCATCAATGACCCTTGCTAAATCCCCAATCTTGTAGTTGAAGAGCGGCAACCCAGTAAGTTCGCCCTCTCTCATGATTTTGGTGATATATATTTCGTAGTAGTCCTTATACTCCGGATCCGCATCTTCTTTTAAGAGTATTAGTGATTCTGGGAAAGTGAAAGGTTCCATTCCTTTTCTGGTCACAATTCTTCTCCCTGTGGCATCGTCTTCAGAGTTTCCAAATACATCTAAGATAACGGCATTTGGGAAGCTGTCCAGTATAGCATTGGCCATTTCCTGACTCAACGTCTCTCCACCTACCAAAATAACCTGTATGTCGTTTTTGATGTCCTCTGGTAGCGTTAGCCCCAAAACATAAGCTCCTGTTGTGAGAGTGTAAATCGCCGTTGCTCCTATGTCCCGGAACTCTTCTATTAGGGCATCTCGCATTCTCAGGTATTGTATTGGGATCTGATAAAATCCTACTTTTACGTCCATGTACTCGAGAGAAGCTGCTGTTAAAAATCCAGACCCAGAAGGTAATTGAGGTAGGAACGAGGCAAGTTTTTGTTTGTATAAGTATTCCTCTATCCAAGACGAGTATTGTCTGCTTGTTCTTATTTTGTCGTATTTAGTAAATGGTATCCTTTTTGGTTTTCCTGTTGTCCCGCTGGTTCTCATAACATTGTAAAAAATTTCATGGTTTCTTATGTACGTCGGCCAGACTTTATCCCTTTTGTATAAATCGTGGGGCCCTATGAATACTTTATCGGTTAGAGAAGCGAGTATTTCTGGTTTCAAGTCATCTATGTCGATGTCTGAAAACTTTTCTTTCCAGAATTCCGTTGTCTTGAATGCTGTCTCAGCCGTATACCTCAAATCTTCAAGGTCTTTCCTCCCAAGCAAAATGCTATCCATGATTATATCACCTCATTACATAACTGTTGCTTTCTATTTAACTTTTTCCAAACTATTGAAGAAAACTTTAATAACACTTCCCAACTATTATAACTTATGTAATTGGGAGTTCTTGGAGGATGGTAAAATGAAGTATGAAGATTTTGCAAAGGACTATGATCCCCTCAACGTAACAGAAAAAGAGACTATCTCATATCTCAGAGAAATATTCGAATATCACTTTGAAAACACTCCCTACTGGAAAAGACTGAGGGACAGAGTTGACTTGGATGAAATCTTCGAAGGAAAGCTTGAAGAGATTTTTGGGAAAATTTTCAACTCAAATCTGGCTGTTAGCGAGGATCATCTTCGCGATAACTGGCTTGACTTTCTTCCCCAGGGCTATGATGGGAGGGTGAGATTTTACCAATCCTCCGGAACTACCAGAGAGAGGAGCATCCTTCATTGGGACTATGAGTATATGAAGCTTCTTGTGAAATATCTGAAAGCATCTCTTGACGAAATATATAGGTTAAGCGAGATTTATGAGGAAAATAAAATGCGAGCCCTTACTGGGGGGCCTTACGGATGGTACCAAGAAGAAGTTAGTGAACTTGTGTGGTCATATGGAGGGATGCTATATTTTATTGGTCTGGAAACAGATGGTATAAAACGGGAACTTGAGGAGAAGGGAATAAACCATGTATTAAGAACGAAATATGATCCCTTTGTAAAATACACAAAAAAGGTGCTTGAAAAAGACCCTATAAACTTTGTTCGCACTATACCACAGTTTTTAGACCTATATCTCTCCAGAAAAGAAGACATATTAACTATTATTTTCAGTGGCGTGAGCTTAAATATAGATGCAATTGAACTTGCTGAGGAAAAGTTCCCCAACTCACTTGTTGTACCTTTCTATGGTTACTACGGTTTTGGCGATAATGTCGGAATAGTTAAAAATGAAGAGATTGTATATTTTCCGAACTATCCCTTTACTATAATCTTTCCTTTGAAGGCTACTCCAGATGGATACACTGTAGTGAAGAAGGGAGAACGGGGCAAAATGGGACTTATAATTGCAAGACCAGAACTATTGATTGTAAAGATAGAGGATAACCATATCACTCGTGCCAAACGTGAGAAACCATTCAAATGGGAGGGCTTTGCAAACCCGAAGAGGGAGGGATATTAGTATGGTAAACATCCAAACGCTAACGATAACTGAGGGTTCCATTGTTATGTTGGCTGACTTGCTGGCGTTTTTACTTATCTTCCGCATCTATCTGAAAAACAAACGAACTTCAGCTCTTTTGCTCTCTTTAGCGTGGTTGTTTGACTTTTTAACAGTTTCTAGTTATGCATTCCAGCATCTGCCACTGGCGGGAATGTTTATACTTCTATTCAGTGTGTTTTTCCTGAGCGGGGTTATAGAGCTGATTAGGGAAGAGAACTTGAGTATTAAGATAAACTCCAAAATGTTGCTGCCTCTGCTGTCTTTGCTATTTGCAGTTTACTCTTTAATTCCAGATTACGTGTTTCAACAGGGATTATCCAAGGCCACAGTTAGTCTCTATGTGTCCCATGGGCTAGCGGCAATTGTTATGTCAACTGCTGGCTATTTCATGAAGGAGCTGACGTACATCTACGGAAGAAAGGCAAGGTATCTCTCCATACTGTTAGTGCTCTTTGGACTTCACTTGCTTCCGGTTCCGATATCTATTATGCTCGAGAGTGAAACATACCCCATCATAGGCTCTACTATCTCCTTGGTGCTTATCCTTGGACTAACTTTCTTAACAATAAAGCTCACATCTTCTGAGGAGTTCCTCAGGCTAAAAACAATGGAAATACACGAAGTTAAGATAGCGCCCGGTGTCAGGATAATAAACCAAGAGGAGTACAAAAAGATAAAAGAAAAGCTGAAAGATGCGCCTGTGCTTGCGTTTGTTAGAACTTTGAATAATATTCCCGAGAATTGGACTTACTATTTTGTAACCACGGCCACCAAAGAGGGCGAGGTAAAGACTATTTCACCCATGAACTTAGAACGAATGACTGAGCTATCATACAAGTATCTCAAAGCAATGGAAGAGGTCGGAAGCAGAGGGATTATACTAATAGACACCCTAGTTCCCATTAGATCGTTAGAGTTATAAGCACTTAAGTCTTTTGATTGATTGGTGGTTGTATTGAGTTTTCAGAGGGAAATCCTGATCATAAAATCCGAAATCTACCCGATAATCAGCAAACACTACCCGAAAAACACTCACAGGGAAATAATCAGCCTCTACGACCTAATAACCTTCGCAATACTAGCACACTTGCACTTTAACGGAGTTTACAAGCACGCTTACAGAGTCCTAATCGAAGAAATGAAGCTGTTCCCCAAAATCAGGTACAACAAACTAAC
>NZ_WHIZ01000051.1:0-15393 GCF_009372125.1 Thermococcus sp. 101 C5 | reverse complement strand
TTCATGTTCCCCCTTCTTTTTCTAAAGTACTGCCAGTAACTTAAACCTGACACCCCACAGCTTATCCTAACAGTATCAAAACCCTTTTAAGCACCAATCTAATGGAGGTAGTGAGAAAGATGAGAGGGGTAAAAGTTCCAAAAAAAGAAGCTGAAAAAGTAAGAAAACAACTCTTAGAGCTCAATCTGCTCGATATTAACTTTAAAGTCAAACATCAGGGGGATTTCGTGATATTTCCAGTGAAGGATAAAATAGAGGGCTTTGAAATAGTTGAAACAACATTTGAAAAAGCAATCAGGCGACCTCAAAGCTATCGGGAAGTTGTGGATATTCCAGAAGAACTTTTTCCTCTCTTGCCCTCGTCCTTTGACATAATAGGAGACATAGCTATAATAGAACTTCCTGAGGAGCTCTTCCCCTATGGGGAAAACATTGGAAAGGCAATACTGAAGGTACACAAACATATAAAGGCTGTTTTTGCAAAAGGAAGCAAGGTTCTTGGGGAGTACAGGGTGAGGGAACTCATACACCTTGCCGGTGAGAAGAGAACCGAGACAGTTCACAGAGAAAATGGGATAAGACTAAAACTGGACGTTGCGAAAGTGTACTTCTCCCCAAGGCTTGCAACAGAGAGAATGAGAGTCTTTGAGAAGACCAGAGAAGGAGAAGTCATTTTTGACATGTTTGCAGGCGTTGGGCCGTATTCAATCCTCCTCGCAAAGAAGGCAAAGATTGTTTTTGCGTGTGATATAAACCCATGGGCAATAAGATATTTAGAGGAGAACAAAAAGCTGAATAAAGTTGAAAACGTTGTTCCCATCCTTGGAGACGTGAGAAAGGTAGCAGGCCAGATAGAAGCCGACCGTGTGATAATGAACCTCCCCAAGTTTGCACACGAATTTCTAAGAGAAGCAATAACAAGCGTCAAAAGAGGCGGGGTTATCCACTATTATGGATTTTCACACGAAGATAACCTCTTTGACGAACACATAGAAATGATAGAAAGGGTTGCAGAAGAGCTTGGAAAAAGCGTGAAGATTCTCGAAAAAAGGAAGGTAAGACCGTATGCTCCGTATCAGTTCAATATTGCAATTGATTTTGTCGTGTTTTGAGATTAGCTTTTCTCAAAACTTTCCTTGAGTTTTGGTTTGGGCTCTGCAAGGCTTATTGTGCTGTTTGAGCTCTTTATGCCCAATCTGTTTAGTGCTCCTGCAGGCGAGGGAGCTGCTTTTCTTTCTTCCTCAACTTTCCAGTCAATCTCGTCTCCAATTTCAGCGTTTAAATACTCGATAACTCCCACCGGAGCCTCAATTATGTACTTAGCGCTTTCTCTCGGCACGTAAACCCTCCACGGGCGAGCCCTTTTTAAGTCAACAACCTCCTTTGAAGAGTTCAAGAAGATGACATCTATGCTCTGGAGCATGAAAAACATGTGGATTGAGGCATTTATCCTTGTCTCTGCTGGCAAAATGAACACAAGAGCATAATCTATGACCGGTTTTAACATTAACCCCTTAAATCTTCTAAAAAACGTATCCGCAACTCTAACTTTTCCATTCCAGGTCTTGCCCTTTGTTTTGTTTATCAACATATCAAATGAGAGTAAGTCCCCTTCTAAATAAGCCTTGCGACAATTTCAGTTGAAAATTTTTTCAGTTATTAACCTTCGGTTTAAAAAATAGTTATAAACCAGAAGTTGCCAACTATAATGTACAAACCAAAGCATATGTACAAGGTGGTGCATTATGGGGTATAAGATAACAAAAAAAGAGAACCTGAGTGCAATTGACTTTTTTATGGAGGTTGAAGCCCCCCATATAGCGAAATCTTGGAAAGTTGGGCAGTTTGTCGTTTTAATAGTCGACGAAAAAGGAGAAAGAGTTCCAATGTCAGTCTATTATGCCGACAGAGAAAATGGGAGAATAGGCATGTTCATTAGAAGACACGGCGTTACGACCTTCAAGCTCTGGTATGAGAAGAAAGTTGGAGATGAAATTCTAAGCATAGCCGGACCTCTTGGAAAGCCAATTGAAGTTAAGCACTATGGAAACGTGGTTTTTGCAGCTGATGCGGTATGTGCTCAGGCAGAAGCTTATGCTACACTCAAGGCCATGAAGGAAGCGAGCAACTACACTATAGCCATCCACAGCTTTGAGAACAAGGCCAACACGTATCCGGAGGAGTACCTCGCAAAGCCAGTTGCCGATGAATTTTACATCACAACAGAAGACGGCAGTGTTGGGAGAAAAGGCCACTATCTGGACATTCTAAAGGAACTCATTGAGCAGGATAAAGTCGATATTGTTTTCGCCGGCGGAAAGCTCGGTTCGCTTAAGAAGCTCGCCGAACTAACCAGACCTTACGGAATTCCAACCATCGTTACGGTGAGACAGATAATGGTCGACGGGACAGGCATGTGCGGCTCTTGCAGGGTTCTCTACGATGGGGAGATAAAGTTCGCATGCAGGGACGGGCCAATGATGGACGCACACAAGATAGACTGGGACGACGCCATAAAGAGGAACGCCCGCTTTGCGGAGCAGGAAAAACTTGCGAGAGAAAGATACCTTGCTAAATTGAGGGAGAAGGGGGTGATTTAAATGGCTGGACCCAAACTTATCAAAGAGCGCGTTCCAACGCCAGAGGTTCCAGTTGAAGAAAGGATAAAGAGCTTTGTTGAAGTCAATTTGGGTTACGACTTTGTCTCCGCGGTTAAGGAAGCTGAGAGATGCCTGCAGTGCAACCCCGCGCCATGCATTCAAGGATGTCCCGTTCACATAAACATTCCGGGCTTCATAAAGGCCCTCCGCGAGAACGCTGAGAGCCCCGAAGAGGCCGTTAAAAACGCTCTCCGCATTATATGGGACGACAACACTTTACCTGCAATTACCGGTAGAGTATGCCCCCAAGAAGAGCAGTGTGAAGCCCCCTGTGTCATGGGCAAAGCGGGAGAGCCCATCAACATCGGTAAGCTCGAGAGGTTTGTTGCTGACTACGCAAGGAAGCACGGCATAGAAAAGGAGCTTCTCAAGGAGTTTACCTCCACAGAGAATGGAGTAAAAGGAAAGGTAGCAGTAGTAGGCTCAGGGCCAGCGGGCTTAACATGTGCTGGAGAATTGGCAAAGATGGGCTACAAAGTAACAATTTTTGAAGCTCTCCACAAGCCCGGAGGAGTTCTTGTTTATGGCATCCCAGAATTCAGGCTCCCAAAAGAAATTCTCGACAGAGAAATAGCCAAACTTAAGGAGCTTGGAGTGGAGATAAAGCTCGATCACATAGTAGGAAAAACGGTGACCCTCGAAGAGCTTCTTGAGGAGTACGATGCAGTCTTCATAGGAACCGGTGCCGGAACACCAAAGCTCCTCAACATCCCCGGCATACTCCTCGATAGAATTTATACCGCCAACGAGTTCCTGACCAGAATAAACCTCATGAAGGCCTACAAGTTCCCAGAATACGATGAGCCCATCTCCATAGGAAAGAAAACCATCGTGATTGGAGCCGGGAATACAGCTATGGATGCAGCTCGTTCCGCTCTCAGGATGGGAAGCGAAGTTACCATCGCCTACCGTAGAGGAAGAGAGGACATGACCGCCCGTATTGAAGAAATCAAGCACGCCGAGGAAGAGGGTGTTAAGTTTGAGTTCTTCCTCAATCCAGTGGAGTTCATCGGTGACGAGAACGGGAAGGTCAAGGCCGTTAAATTCGAGAAGATGAGACCTCTTGAGGAAAGAGATGCCAAAGGAAAGAGAAAGATAGTGGGGACCGGCGAATACATCACGCTTGAAGCTGATACAGTCATAATAGCTATCGGCCTTGAACCCAACAAAATAATAAGCGAAGAAGCTACTGGCCTCAAGACCAACCCTGACGGCACCCTTGTGGTGGATGAAAACCTTATGACAAGCATTCCCGGAGTTTTTGCGGGCGGGGATGCCATAAGAGGAGAAGCAACCGTTATCCTGGCTATGGGAGACGGAAAGAAGGCCGCGAAGGCGATAGACGAATACATCCAGAAGAAGCGTCTTCCGGCTTAACTTTATTTCAATTTATTTTTGGGCACGACAAAAAATAAAGGGGTTAAAGTTCCCCGTTTTTGGCTTTTTCACCAAGCTCAAACCCCTTTCTGAGGGCTTTTAGGTTTATGTTTTCGGTTCCTTTTGGTACTGAATCGAGGACGGCTTTTTCTATGGATTCCTCGCTCACAACAGAAGTAAGCTTGACGAGAACTCCAAGGGTTAAAATGTTCATTGTTAAGCTCAAGCCAGTCGTCTCTTCCGCTACCTTAGTTAGAGGAATTGCGAAAACCTTGAAGTTTTTCTCGAGCTCTTCGTTTCTGTTGGGGACTAATTCCTTCTCGAGTATTACAATCCCTCCTTTCTTTACGAGCGGTAAGTACTTCTCATAAGCCTGCTGGGAGAGCAAAACCGCACAATCTGGGGCCATTACCTTTGGATAGTCTATAGGCTCATCACTTATCACAACCTCAGCTCTGCTAGCACCTCCTCTTGACTCTGGCCCATAAGCCTGTGTTTGAACTGCGTAAAGGCCCTCATAAACTGCCGCCGCTCTTCCAAGGATAACACTCGCTAAGATAACTCCCTGTCCTCCAAAGCCACCTATAAGGACTTCTTTCCTCATTCTTCCCACCCCATTATTTTCTTTGCTCTCCTCTTGTAGGCTTCGTATTCCTCTATTAAACCCGGTCTGTCTCTGTCTACGAATTCTCCGATGACGACTTTGCCCTCGAGCTCCTCAGGAGGCATGTCCTTTGCTTTGCTTATGGGGACAGTTATCTTCTGATACCACTTTATGAGCTCCGGGGCTGTTTTGAGCTTATTTCTTCTTCCAAAGCTTATTGGACATGGGGATAGGAACTCCACCAAGGTGAAGCCCCTCTTCTGCAGGGCCTTCTTTATGCTGTTTATGCCTTGAAGGTAGTTGAAAACGCTCCATCTTGCAACGTAGTTCGCTCCCGCAGCAACCGCCAGCTCAGCAATGTCGAATGGATTCTCAAAGCTCCCGTATGGGGCGGTTGTTCCCCTAAGACCCTTTGGAGTCGTTGGTGCCACCTGCCCTCCCGTCATTCCGTAGGTAAAGTTGTTGACGAGAATAACGGTAACATCTAGGTTCCTTCTTATGGCGTGAATCAAGTGATTTCCACCTATGGCTGCGGCATCACCATCGCCCATAAAAGCTATTACTTTGAGGTCTGGATTTGCCATTTTAATGCCGGTAGCAAAAGCCAATGCCCTTCCATGGGTCGTGTGGAGACCATCAAAGTTCACATAGCCGGGAACTCTGGAGGAACAGCCTATACCGCTTACCCACACTATTTCGTCCTGGTTTAGGCCGAGATCATCAATGGCCCTAAGGGTGTACTGCAAAACAGCCCCAATACCACATCCGGGGCAGAATATCGTGGGAAGCATGTCTTTTCTAAGGTATTTGTCCCTAATCTCATAGCTGGGCTTTAGATACATTCTCCTCACCTCAAATCCCTCTTAATTCTCTCCACTATCTCTCCGGGAGTGTGAACTTCGCCACCTATCCTGCTTATGAGCTCGACCTTTGCCTTTCCATTGGCCCCTTCTTTGACCATATGATAAAGCTGACCAAGGTTCATTTCAGCCACGTAAATCCTTTCTACGTTCTCAGCAATCTTCTCTATGAGCTCAAAGTCGAATGGCCAGAGCACGTTGAGCTTGAGTAATCCAGCGTTTATGCCCTCCTTGCGGAGCTCCTTAACAGCCCTCATAGCGGACCTCGCAACAATTCCAAAGCTCACAATTGCAATATCGGCATCCTCCAGCCCGTAGGTTTCATAATCAATGATGTCCTTCTTATTGTTCTCTATCTTACCAACTATGCGCTTTACGAGCCTTTCATGGATCTCTGCATCAACTGTTCTCGGCCTTCCTCTTTCGTCATGCGTCAATCCCGTAACATACGTCCTATACCCCTTCCCGAAGATTGGCATTGGGGGAACTAAGTCCCCATGAATGTCGCCAAATGGATACTTTGCCTCCTCCTCATTAGCGGGGAGCTTTCTGTAAACTAGCTCAAGCTCATCTGGATGTGGAGCGTAGACTCTTTCCCTCATGTGTCCCACTTCTGCATCCGTCAGCAATATAACGGGAGTCCTGTATTTTTCTGCAAGGTTGAATGCCCTTATCGTCATGTCGAAGGCCTCTTGAACTGTAGCTGGTGTTAAGACTATTAAGCTGTGGTCGCCGTGTGTACCCCAAATGGCCTGCATTACATCTCCCTGAGCCGCCAAAGTAGGTTGGCCCGTTGATGGGCCGCTTCTCTGGACGTTTACCAAAACTAGGGGGGTTTCGGTCATTATTGCATAACCAAGGTTCTCCATCATCAAGCTGAAGCCCGGGCCAGAAGTTGCCGTCATTGCCTTGGCACCGGCCCAAGAGGCACCTATCACGGCGGCAATGCTAGCTATCTCGTCCTCCATCTGAATGCTTACCCCATCAACAAGGGGCATGTAAAGGGACATTGCTTCAAAAATTTCGCTTGCGGGCGTTATTGGGTAGCCGGCATAAAACCTGCACCCGGCTAAGATGGCAGCCCTTGCTATGGCTTCATCGCCTTGAATAAAATCTGCATCACCTACAGGAAATGGATATCTCATTTCAATCCCTCCTCATAACCTATTCTAAAAGCCTTTAGGTTTATTTCCTCCGTCCCCTTGGGGGCTCTTCTCTTTATGGCCATTTCAACACTTTCTTTCTTTACGACATTTGTTTTCGCAACCAGATAACCAAGCGCAACCATGTTAACAGTTAAAGCCAAGCCAGTTTTTTCCTCAGCAAGTCTTGTGAAAGGTGCGCCTACATACTCCCTATCAGGCTTCACAAGGTCGGTGTCAATTATCAAAATCCCATCCTTGCGAAGAGAGTCCTTTGTGGAGTCATAGCCAAGCTGGGCGAGAGCAACAAGAACATCAGCCTTTGTGACCATTAAATCGTAGATTGGTTCCTTTGAGATTATGAGGTCAGCTATAGAATGTCCTCCTCTGCTCTGAGAGCCATAATCTTGAGTCTGAACAACGTTGAGCCCTTCTATAGCAGCTGCTTCTCCAAGGATTATCCCCGCGAGAATGACCCCCTGTCCTCCAATACCCGCAATCCTAATCTGCATCTTCACCACCCAGCCCGTAGTATTGAGCAACCTCATCGATAAGCCTGTTAAGCTCCTCTGTAAACTCAGGCTTTTCTTTACTCACAAATTCCCCGATGATAATTTTGCCCTCAAGCTCTTCAGGGGACATACTCTTTGCCTTGCTTATTGGGACAGCATTCCTTGAAAACCAGCGAAGCATCTCTGCTGGAGTCTTCATCTTGTTCCTCCTTCCAAACTGCACGGGACACTGGGAAACTACCTCAACAAGCGAGAATCCCTTAGTAGCTAACGCTTTCTTTATGCTCTCTATCAGCTGATAAACGTGAAAAGTAGTCCACCTCGCCACATACGATGCACCAGCAGAAGCTACAGTCTCGGCTATTTTCAGCGGGTGCTCAATGTTCCTATAAGGCGTTGTGGTGGTAATTGCCCCGAAGGGAGTCGTTGGTGCCACCTGGCCGCCGGTCATCCCATATATAAAGTTATTGACCAGAATCACAGTTATGTCAATGTTTCTCCTCGCTGCATGGAGGAGATGATTCCCTCCAATTCCCGCTAAGTCCCCGTCACCGCTTATAACAACAACCTTTTTGTCCGGCAAACCCACCTTAACACCCGTTGCAAATGCTATTGCTCTTCCGTGTGTTGTGTGTAATGTGTCAGCAAGAAAGTACGGCGAAGCTATCCATGCCGAGCACCCTATTCCGCTCACGACAACTAAGTCACGGGGGTCAATTTTTAACTGATCCACTGCATTCGCAAAGGCGTTCAATACAGTCCCACCACCACATCCGGGACACAGGGCAGTAGGGAGAGCCTCCTTTCGGAGGTACTTAATCATCTCATACTTCGTGTGAATTGGTTTTGACATACACATCACCTTTAAATATCCAAACACCAACTTTATTCAGCGATGATGAATATCTAATCCGCCGAACGGTGACGAGAACGCTCGGCTGAGCTTTCTATTTCCTTTAAAATTTCTTCTACTGTTAGCGGAACTCCCCCTATTTTGTTCACGCCAATAACTGGAACTTCTTCCCTTACAAAGCGCTGCACCTCAAGTATCATCTGCCCAAGGTTCATCTCGGGCACAAGAATCGTGTGAGCTTTCTTAGAGAGCTCCTTAATTCTCTTTCCCGGGAACGGGTGAACGGTCTTCGGGACAATGAGTCCAGCTCTTATTCCCTTCTTTCTCGCCTCTATTACCGCTCCAAGCGATGGCCTCGCGCTTACGCCCCAGCTCACGAGCAGAATCTCTGCATCGTCGGTGTAGTATTCTTCCCACTTTTGGATTTCCTTCTCGTGAACTTCTATCTTCTTGTGGAGCCTTCTAACCAGGCGATCGTGGACCTCGGGCGTGTAAACATCCCTTAGGCCGTTTTCCTTATGCGTAGAGCCCGTAACGTGGGTGAAGTAGCCGTTGCCAAAAAGCGGCATTGGAGGGATTAAGTCCCCATGAATGTCGCCAAATGGATACCTTGCCTCCTCTTCATTAGCAGGAAGCTTTCTATAGGTTATCTCAACTTCTTCTGGGTCGGGAATTCTTATCTGCTCTCTCGTGTGCCCTATTATCCCATCGGCAAGGAGAATCACGGGTATTCTTAATTTCTCACTCAGATTAAACGCCCTTATTGTTTCCCAGAAGCTGTCCTCCACGCTCGTTGGAGAAATAGCAATTATTGGATGGTCTCCATGAGTCCCCCATCTTGCCTGGAAGAAATCTCCCTGTGCACCTTTTGTTGCCTGACCTGTCGAAGGGCCGCTCCTTTGAACGTCAACTAAAACCAGGGGGGTCTCCGTAAATACTGCATAACCAAGGTTTTCCTGCATTAAGCTAAATCCCGGGCCAGAAGTTGCGGTCATGCTCTTAAGTCCCGTCCAGGATGCTCCAACAACAGCGGCTATGCTCCCTATCTCATCTTCCATCTGGATGTAGTATCCCCTAAGCTTCGGAAGCTCTCTCGCCATTGTTTCGGCAATTTCGCTTGCGGGCGTTATTGGATAACCGGCATAAAACCTGCACCCGGCAAAAAGAGCTCCATACGCTATAGCTTCGTCACCCTGCATGAAGTAGTTTCCCTTTGGGTAAAGCTTTTTTAGGAGCCCTATCTGGTCGGGCTCGTCCCCCCGGATTATCATTTTCTCACCACTTAACAGCTATTGCGAAGTCCGGGCAGAGAAGCTCACAAAGCTTGCACTTTACGCACTTGTCGGCATGTACTGGAATCGGATAGTGGACACCTTTTTCACTAAGTTCCTGACTCCACTCGAAAACCTTTCTTGGGCACAGCTCAACACAAATGCCGCATCCCTTGCAGAGGAAAGTGTCAACGCTTATCTCTACGGCTTCGGTTCTTCCAACGGCCAGATAGTTATCTTTTTTAACTTCGACATTTGCCATAATCATCACCCACGATCTGCTAAGTATTTTTACGTATGTAAAGCATTTAAAGTTTTCGAAAATTTTCTCATCTATCGATAAGTTCGGCCCCCAGGTTGCTTTTTTTGAGGAAATGCCTAACAAACATGCCCACATTGTACAAAAACAATCACCAAACAGTCCTAGTATAGCTTGGAATTCTTGGGATTCAAGTTTACATTTGTAAAGCCAACGGCAGAGTACAATTTAAACAACGGTTAATAACTGCAAAGTCAGGTTCACAGATAGAGAAATCATCCTAGACACAAAATGTACCTCATCATCTAACAATAATTAAAGATGCCCCCTCGACACTTCAACAGAAAAAACAAGCATTGAGAACACAAAGTCCCAACTCTACGCTCTGTGTGGTCATCATATTTGAATCTGCCAGTCAAGCAGTTCTTCGGAAACTTATGTATTCTCACTCTCTCAAAAAGTTGTGCTCAATATTTTTGAAAAACCCGATGTCCGGTGTGTTTGAATTCTCTAATTGCCCTTGCAATGGCTTTATCGCACTCGCCACAGCTGTGGAGCCTCTGCCACGTTGTCTTCACTCGTCCGGTAGGTTATTCCTCTCACCCAGAGCGGATTGGAAGTGAGAGTTTTTAAAAGGCGAAGTCGAATTTTTATCATGCCAAAGATACTCGTAACAAACGACGACGGGATATATTCAAATGGAATCCGGGCGGCTGTGAAGGCCCTCTCTAACCTTGGGGAGGTCTATGTGGTTGCCCCACTCTTCCAGAGGAGCGCCAGCGGTAGGGCAATGACCCTCCACAGACCTATAAGGGCAAAGCTCGTAGACGTCCCGGGTGCGAAGATTGCCTATGGGGTAGACGGCACTCCAACTGACAGCGTTATCTTTGCCATAGCGAGGTTTGGGGACTTTGATCTAGCGGTTAGTGGCATAAACCTCGGCGAGAACCTCAGCACGGAGATAACCGTTTCTGGGACTGCTTCAGCCGCCATTGAGGCTGCAACTCATGGAATCCCAAGCATAGCCGTAAGCCTTGAGGTGGCATGGGGAAAGACACTTGGAGAGGGGGAAGGGACAGACTTCTCAGTCGCGTCGTACTTCCTTAAAAGGACAGCCCACGCCCTCCTTGGGAGGGGCCTTCCAGATGGTGTCGACATGCTCAACGTAAACGTCCCGAGCGATGCAACCCCGGAGACGGAAATAACGATAACACGCCTCGCAAGGAAGAGATACTGTCCTACTGTGGAGGAAAGGATAGACCCGAGGGGATACTCCTACTACTGGATAGTCGGGAGGAAGACCGAGACATTTGAGCCGGGAACGGACGCCTACGCACTCAAGGTCGAGAGAAAGGTAAGCGTTACGCCCATAAACATTGACATGACTGCCAGTGTGGATTTTGAAGAGCTCCGGAGAATTCTCCTTGGAAAGACCTGACCCTGCCCTAAAGGACGAGGCTTTCAAAGAAGTAAAAAAACAGCTCCACTACTTTATCTTTTCAGACACTTTGACTGCCCAGGTCTAAAGAAAAGGAAAATCTGAGAAAGAGCTTTACCTTTTTCTTTTTTCAAGCCTTGCCCTTTAGGGCGGGGATGCAAAACCTGAAAACTTGACCATTAAATGATCGAAACTCTTTTAAACTCAAAAGCGTAATAAAGCCTTGGAAAGGCTACTCAAAGACAACCCGATGAGAAGAGGGGTTTCAACGTGTCCTCCCGCTCCCGGGAGGATGACGCTGTTAAGCGTCCTCTAAAAACCGCCGCAAATAGTTGGAAACCCCAATATGGGGTTTGAACGATAACCCCGAGCCTTCCTGCTTTAGCGGGAGGTAGGGGTAACGGGGGGAAGACCCTCCCCGAGGGGTTGAGAAACCCGCTAACAGCGGGTTTTAATGAGACCCCTCAAACCTCCCCGCCGTTAGTGAGGAGCTAAAATGAACCCTCGCCAATGATGGGAGGAGGTCAGCAAGTCACCAGCTGCCAGTCGAGGAGGCCGTTCTCGACTATGTACCCCCACTCCTCTCTACACTCGGACTTAAGGTTCTCTATGTAGCCCAAGTCCTGTGTCGCTGAAAACTTCTTTATGGCCTTTCCAATGGTCCTGTCGTAGTCGGTGAGGCAGTTGTGGGGGCCTCTTTTTGAGCCAGCCCCTACCGGGTCGCTCAGAATCCTCTTCTCAGGGAAGTTCTCTTTAGCCCACTTCAATATTTCAACAACGCTCCAAAGCCAAGGTGGTCTGTATTCGTCTTTTTCCCACAGCCTTTCGTAGGTTGTTCCCCTCTGTATATTGGTCACGTTTATGGAAAAGGTGTCCGTGTATGGAACAGCTTTCGTTATACTTTCCTTTACATCTTCAATTGCATCCCTCTCGCTCAAAAAGATCGGCTTAAGGAGGAGGTACGTTTTAACGTTGGCCCCAGCCTCTCTAATTGCCTCGCTTGCCCTTACAAACTCCTCAAAGGTGTTCCCCTTGTTTATGCTCACGTCCGCGACATCATCATTCGCGGTCTCCAACCCTATGGCGACTTCGAAGTATTTCTCGCTAAGAATTTCAACAAGCTCTCTCACTGCATCATATCTCACGAGCTCCGACCTGCTTTCTACAACTACTTCCTCGACATTATCCATCTCCGCCAGTATAGAGAAGATTTTCCTTCTAGTTTCTCTCTTAACTTCTCCTTCATCGAAGAAGCTCCCCGACGTAAAAATCCTAACTGCTATCGGACCCTTTTTACCTTCAATTTTTTTGAGAGCTTTTTTAAAGTATTCTACAAGCTCTTCCTGGCTCTTGGGGACTTTAGGGGCCTCTACAGGATATGAGCACATATAACATGCTTCTCCAATTCTATACCTGTAGCATCCGATTGTAGGCAAAATAACATAGAGAGCAGTTCCCTTTTTCCCAGCAACGTTGTCCTCGCTTGTCCAAAACGTCATTAATTCCCACCCACCAAAGCTTAGAAGGGGGCTTTTTAAGTTTGATGGAACCGCTCATAGAGATAAAGCAAAATGTACTGGATGAAAGTTATATGGTTGAAGGATGCCCTTTGACAAAAATAAGGACCAAATAAAAGCCCCTTAAGGGCTGAAAAAGTTTACGCAGTTGCAATTTTGCTGTTCACTTTACAAGGTCAACCGCTATCGCCCCAATAACGGCAAAAGTACTTACAATGATCGTGGCACTGATGTACTGCCCCAGAGAAAGGTTGGCGATGTTGTTTATGCCGTAAATGTATATCAGGAGAACAGAGGTCATATAGGAGACTGTCGTGACCGTGAGTAACCTTTTGGGTATGCGGTGCCACTCTTCTTTTTCTATGTTCGACAGCTTGGATTTTGAGATAAACAGGTAAGCCACGAAGAGCGTCATTAAAAAAATGGCAAGTGTTCGCCATATCTCTATTGTCTTGGCTATTTCCCAAATTTCCTCTGTGAAAAGGAACGGGATGGAAAACGTTATAGCACCAATAATCTCTTGAACCACGTCATCCCATCCGAGTTTGTCAGGCCGATTTTTTCTATCTAATTCCTCCTGTATCTCATCTACCTGTCAGGAGAGCTTTGTCATATTCTCATTTAGCTTTTTAAGTTCAGTTTCCATATTTTCACGCTCAGCCACTCTGGGGTCAATCATCTCTTCAGCATTGGATTCATTCATCATCGCAGTATGTAAGTTGTGAGAACCCATATAAAAGGTTTTGTCTTTGACGAGGGCCCGGTATTGCATGTTTGTTCCGGTAAAGAAAGAAGGGCCAGAGAGATTACTTGAGAACTTTTTCTGGTTCCTTCATTTTTGTAGTACCACCAATGGTTAAGCTAAAGTTTTTATAATCATGAAATGTCATTCAACTGGGTGATACCATGCAGTTTGAAGATGCCTATAAAGAGGTTTACGAAATAGTAAAGCCAAAATACAAACTCTTTACTGCAGGGCCAGTTGCCTGCTTCCCTGAAGTTCTTGAAATAATGAAGGTTCAAATGTTCAGCCACAGATCTAAGGAATACAAACAAACGCACGTCGATACAGTTGAAAGGCTCAAGAAGTTCCTCGAAGTTGAGAAGGGAGAAGTTCTTCTCTTCCCAAGCTCTGGAACTGGAGTAATGGAAGCAAGCATAAGAAACGGTGTTTCTAAGGGTGGAAAAGTCCTTGTGACAATAATTGGTGCTTTCGGAAAGAGGTACAAGCAGGTTGTAGAGACCAACGGAAGAAAAGCTGTAACCCTAGAATACGAGCCCGGAAAGGCTGTCAAGCCAGAAGACCTCGACGAGGCTTTAAAGAAAAACCCTGATGTTGAAGCCGTCACAATAACCTATAACGAAACCTCCACCGGTGTTCTTAACCCACTGCCAGAGTTGGCTAAAGTAGCAAAAGAGCACGATAAGCTTGTTTTCGTTGACGCTGTTAGCGCAATGGGTGGAGCTGACATAAAGTTCACCAAGTGGGGAATCGATGTTGTTTTTGGAAGCTCCCAAAAAGCCTTTGGTGTGCCTCCGGGATTAGCCGTTGGAGCCTTCAGCGAGGAATTTATTGAAATAGCCCACAAAATGGAAGAGAGAGGATGGTATTTTGACATTCCAAGATATATAAAAGTGCAGAAGGAAAAGCAGGGCCCACCCTCGACCCCAGCAATGCCTCAGGAGTTTGGCTTAAACGTCGTGCTTAGAATAATCGAGAAGATGGGCGGAAAAGAGAAGTGGCTCGAAATGTACAGAAAGAGAAGCGAGATGATAAGAAACGGAGTTAGGGAAATTGGTCTCGATATTCTGGCAGAACCCGGCTACGAAAGCCCAACAATAACAGCTGTGCTTACTCCAGAGGGCATAAAGGGTGATCAGGTATACAATGCAATGCGTGAGAGAGGATTCGAGCTTGCCAAGGGCTACGGTGAGGGCATAAAGGAGAAGACCTTCAGAATTGGAAACATGGGCTATATGACCTTTGAGGACATTGAGGAGATGCTCCAGAACTTAAAAGAAGTAATAGAAGAATTGAAGGCAAAGGTTTAAGCGATCTTTTCCAGCTCTATTTTTCCATCTTTTTGAACAACTCTGTATATTGCGTTCACTCTTCTAAGGCCGCTCTTTATGTCTCTATACAACTCAATAACCAGCTCAAACCTCGCAAGGGTCTTGTCGTCTATTCTAAGCCAGTGTTTTATTTCCTCAAGTAAGTCCCTCGATAGAACAAGGGAGGAAATTATAAGTGGATAATCATCGATTATTTTGTCCAATAGATAGGGAATGTCGACCGTATGGAGGGTGTCTATAACGACGTAATCTGGATTAAGCTTCTTGATTTCCTCTATAACTTCCTCAGTTCTCTGCTTGGTGCTCTTCTCATTGAACTCAGTGTCTATCACATGGATGTTCTTCTTGAATGGTTTAAACTCGCCATAGGCAGTAACAACCACTATTTCCCATTCGTCTGGAATCAGGTGAATCATTGCCTCGATAAGCTTTGTTTTACCAGCTCTGCTTGTCCCAACAACAAGAATATCTCCCTTCTTTAGTATGGCATCTTTAATCACTTCAAGCTGGTCCTTGGTTATGGTTTCATACCTCAAAAGATCTTCGGGGGTAAAGATATAGACGCCCATTTCTTTGTCACCAAAAGATATTTGGGTTTTGATGTTATTAATTATACGGTAGTACTCAAAGACACTGTCAGGATAAGCAGTGGGACGTTAGGTTTAAGTTTCTGATACCTCTTCAGAAAAGGGGAGAGAAATGAGGACTGAAACCATTATTTACTTACTGGTTTCAGTCTTAAAAACCTTTCGCCGGAACAAAATCCCAGCAAAAAAGAAAACCAGGGCAATAAACCTGTACCTGCACGGACTAAGTTACAGACAGGT
>NZ_WHIZ01000050.1:0-15473 GCF_009372125.1 Thermococcus sp. 101 C5 | reverse complement strand
GTAATGTGTTATGGTCTGAAAATCCTCCTCAGAGTCAAATACTGTTTAAATAACAGGGGGTGAAACTAAACACGCCCTCCTAGGGAATACACCTTTTTAAGCTTTTTCCATCGTTTTTTGCCGAAATTACCATCCAAGAAAAAGAACCTTCACAAACCAAAAAGTTTTAAGGAAGTTCTTGAAGCTTACCTCAGTATGAAAAAGAGAAGAACCCAGCTTATAAAGCCCCGTATAAGGGAGATATTGAGCAAAATCCTCCCTCCCGAGTTAGTTGACCTTCTCCCAAAGCACTGGGTTCAGCTGGGGGATGTTCTAATACTTCCCCTGAGGGATGAGCTTTTGCCGTATAAACACGAGATTGCAAAGGTCTACGCGGAAGTTCTGGGTGTCAAAACAGTCCTGCGGAAAGGAAGGATTGGAGGAGAATTCCGAGAGACCAACTACGAGATAATCTACGGCAATGATCCGATAACAGTTCACAAGGAAAATGGAATTCTCTACAAGTTTGATGCCTCTAAAGTTATGTTCTCCCCTGCAAACGTCAAGGAAAGGGTCAGAATGGCCAGCATTGCAAAGCCGGATGAGCTTGTTGTGGATATGTTTGCCGGAGTGGGACATCTAAGCCTGCCCATAGCAAAGCACTGCGGTGCTAGGGTGATAGCAATCGAAAAGAGCCCTTACACTTTCAGATTCTTAGTTGAGAATATAGAGCTCAACAAAGTCCAGGACAGGATGACAGCCTACAACATCGACAACAGAGAATTCAAAGGAGAGAACATAGCGGATAGGATTTTGATGGGCTATGTTGTTAGAACCCATGAATTCATTCCAAAAGCGCTGGAGATAGCAAAAGATGAAGCGATAATCCACTACCACAACACCGTTCCCGAGAGACTGATGCCAAGGGAGCCCTTTGAGACCTTCCAAAAAATAGCGCGGGAACACGGATACGAGAGCGAGCTTTTGGAGAGCAGAATACTCAAACGCTATGCTCCCGGAGTGTGGCACGTTGTTCTGGACATAAGGGTTTTCAAGAAGTAGGCCTTTCGTAGGTAGCCCAAATGGTATAACAGCCCTTCTCGTCTTCTTTGATTTCTATGGTTTTCAACAGGCTCCCGTATTCTTTAATGAGCTCTTCTACAACCTTTGGAATCTCTTCAAGGAAAGCCTTCCTTTTTACTGTCAGCTGCATGAAACCACCAGGAGCTCAAAAGCGTCAAGTTTTTTAATGCTTTCCCACATCCTCTCTCGGTGAGAAAATGAAATACAGCTGGGAAGAATTTGCGAGGAAAATGGGTATAGAGCCAGAAATTTTGGAAAACAAAGAGGCGAGACTCTTAAAGAAGTTCATTGATGATTTAATCGTTCCAACTCACTGCCAAGGCTGTCAGGGTTTAGATTTGAGCATAGAGAATCCAGTTCATCATCCCTCTTACGAGCTCACTCCCGCTTGCAACCACGACTGTATATTCTGCTACTCCAATGTAGCCGTAAAGCTCGGAAAAGCTCCAAAACCCGGCTACTACGGGTGGGAGGATCCTTACGCAATTACCGTCTCCCAGTATGGCGAGCCTCTCATGAGTCCAAAAATAGTTGAGGTAAATAGGATGCTCCGTGAGCGCTTCCCCAATGCCAGATTAGACCTGCAAACAAACGGCTCCCTCTTAACCGAAGAGCTCTGGCAAAAGCTTGACTTTGATCTGGTGATGATTAGTTTAGATGCCGCAACCAGAGAAAAACACAAAATGATAACCAATGCAGACACCTTTGACAACGTTGTTAACGCTCTCAGAATAGTTGGGGCAGATAAATCCGTTCGCTCAGTTGTGAGAACCATTTTTATGCCCGGGATAAACGATGAGGATATTCCAAAGATAGCAGAGTTGGCTGCTTCTCTTGGAGTTGATGAAATGATGCTCCAGCCCTTAACCATACACGAACTCAACGAGGAGAGACTTAGAAAGGCAGGTTTGGACTTTGAAAGGGCAGAGAGCATAAGGGAATACCTCAAGGCGGCAATGGAGGCCAAAAAATACATAGACGTCCGCATAAGCGGCTGCCAGCTTGCCATTTATAGAACCATGGATGCTTTAACTCTCTTCAGCGCAAGAAGAATAGGAAGGGACGTGGCACCGATAGTAAAGAGAAAGAAGCTTCAGCTCGAAGAGCCTTAAGAAATGTGGTGGGCAAAAATGCTCAAATGTTCCCTCTGCATAAATGACGAAAGAACAGCGAAGATAAAAATCGTCGATGGAAGGTCGTTATGCAAAGAGTGCCTCAATTACTTAGCTCACAAGCCGGATAAAGAGAAGATAAGGGCGGAGCTTGAAGAGCTTATGAAAAAAGTGGACAAAGCCATAGTGGCATTTTCAGGTGGAAAAGACAGCACAGTTGCCCTTTACCTCGCAAAGGAGAAGTATGGCGTCGATGTTGAAGCTGTAATGGTCGACCACGGCTTTATGGCCAAGGAAGCAGTAGAAAATGCAAAGAGGATAGCAGAATACCTCAATGTCCCCTTGACTATTCTCCGCTATGACTACTCCGACATCTTTAAAGAAGCCCTCCTTAAAGGCAAATCCCCGTGCAAAAAGTGCTCTTCAAGAACCATGGAGAAGCTTAGAAAGTACGCCCTAAGGAATGGAATCAAGTACATAATAACCGGACATGAACTGCCCTTTGGCCACCACCCCTACAGGCTTATGAGCGGAGGAATAGTTCAAATCCGGCTGCTGAGCCTTATGAGTGAGGAAGAGAGGTTTGAGATTCTCAGAGAATTGCCCTTTAAACTCCCAGAGCTTGCCGGCTATACAACGAACTGCCTGATTCTGGGCCCGGCGCTCAAGAGGTATTACGAGAGACACGGCTACAGCTTTGAGACGAGAAGGATTGCGGCCCTGGTGAGGTATGGGCTAATTAACAAAGAGAAAGCCCTGAAGAAGGTCGGCAAGCCAGAAATTCCCGAAGAACTTGAAAAAGAAGTTCTGGAAAAACTTGGGTTGATAGAAAAACTTAATACCAATCAGCCCTAATCAAGTAAGATGGGGAAACCATGAAGGCGGAAGAAGTTGTATGGGGTGTTGTGGCGTTAATAATTCTCTATCTTGCATGGAGAACAGTGGCTCCTCTTCTTTCGGCGATATTTTTTGCTGCTATTCTGGCATATGCAGTGTTGCCAATCCACAACCGCCTATCAAAAAGAATCGACAGTAAAAAATCAGCATTAGTCCTAACAGCTCTGCTAATTGGACTTTCAGCAGTTATTACCGTGGAGCTTGTGCTTGTAATCAAGAACCTAGTGGTCTCGTTTTACGAAGATATTATGGCATTCATTTCATGGAGCTTAACCCTTGAACTGCCCTTTGGTGCTCACGAAGTACTCCAAAAGCTCTACTCCCAGCTTACCCCAAAATTGACCGAATATGCACAGAACTATGCGTTCTCAATACCCAAGTACCTCCTTCAGCTGGTGGTTTTCTTAACTATGTTCTACGCTATTCTCGTAAACTCAGAAGAGATAAAAAGGCAAATGCACTGCCTGATCCCTGGCGGACGTGAAAATTTGGGGGAAAAACTCTTAAAGAGAGCAGACATTACGCTGCAGGCCCTCATAAGAGCATGGCTCATCCTCAACATTGCCAAGGGAATCTTAATGACTTTGGGCTTATGGGGATTTGGCATCACAGACTTTCCAACAGCTCTACTCGCTGGGCTTTTAACGATACTCTTCAGTTTTATTCCCCTCTTCGAAGGGTGGATTATATGGCTTGCTGCAGCCATATACCTATTAAGACAGGGAGATTTGCTAAGAGCGGTTGCAATCTCCATTTACGGAGCTACACTGGTCTCTCCGCTCCCAGATTTTACAATAAGGCCAAAATTAGTCGCAAAAGAAGCCAAGCTAGACGAGATAATGGTCTTGGTTGGAATGATCGGTGGGGCATGGGCATTTGGAGTTAAAGGCCTAATAATCGGCCCGATAGTCCTCAACCTTGTATCCGCACTGCTGAAAGAGTGGAAAAGAATTAAAGCTCAGCAGAGCTGATTATCTTTGCCCCGCTTTCTTTTAACTCTTTGAGAACTTTTTCCTCATCTTCAGGGTTTATTCCTTTGACGGCATCTCTAATGAGGTAAACTTCAAAGCCATGCTCCAGGGCATCCAAAGCTGTTGCCCTGACGCAGTATTCCGTGGCAACCCCACAGATGTAAACTCTCTTGACTCCCTTTTCCTTCAGTATTTCTGCCAGCCCTGTGCCTTCAAAACCGGAATAGGCCTCCTTGTCAGGCCTGTCCGCTTTTGAGATAATTATTGCATCTTCAGGGAGGCTGACGACTATCTCAGCCCCCTCGGTGTTTTGAACGCAATGCCTCGGCCAAGGCCCACCCTGTTCCTTAAAGCTTATGTGGTCCGGAGGATGCCAGTCCCTTGTTGCAATGATAAGGCCCCCTTTCTTCTTGAACTTTTTAATAAGCTCTTCAATCGCCGGAATTATCTTGTCTCCCTCCGGAACTGGAAGGGCTCCGCCGGGCATGAAATCTCTCTGCATGTCAACTATTATCAACGCCTCCATTTTCACACCTCTAGTTTATCCTTAAACTTTGACATATCAATCCCTTTGTCCAGACCATAAAGGTAGGCGATTATTTTCTTGTCTAAATCTCCATACCTTTCAGAAAACTTTTCCAGGTCTTCGAGGACTTCCAGGTGGCTCCAGCCGAGTTTTTTGGCAATGTAGTCTACCATCTCACCAAAAACATCTTCTCTCGTTTCCTCTTCTTTAAGAAAGTCCTCCCTAATTATTAGCTTCTCCTCTTTTTGCTCGATAATACCTCTTTTTATGGCTTCTTCAATCAAGATTTTAGCTTCGTTATAATCCATGAGACGGAGTTTAAGCACAATGGTTCCTATTAATTCAGGCTTTGAAAATTCGTTCGAACCCTTATAGAGGATTGCATGCCTCAAAGCCTCCACAAATCTCACCAAGGATAAATAGGAACTCAAAAAATAAAAACGTTTGCCAGATTAAGGCTCGCTCATTTGCCCCGGAGGAGCATCTTTCAACAGATGGCCCCATCAAATTTAGATAACGTGAAAGTTTATATTCCGGTGAAGATATACGTACTTTGGTGGTGATAATGGAACAGAGAACCCACCTATTAACTTCCAAAGGGCTTGTTGGAGAGCCTGTAAAAATCGAAGAGGGCTACGCAGAGGTAAAACTCAAGACAAGAGAGGAAATGAAGGTCGATGAATACGGTCTAGTCCACGGCGGCTTTACATTTGGTTTAGCCGATTATGCCGCAATGCTAGCTGTTAACGAGCCCACTGTGGTGCTTGGAAAAGCGGAAGTAAAGTTCACAAAGCCCGTAAAAGTTGGAGACGAACTCCTTGCCAAGGCAAAAGTGGAGGAAGACCAAGGAAAGAAAAAGGTTGTATTTGTTGAGGTATTCAACCAAAACCAAGAAAAAGTTCTTGAGGGCAAATTCTACTGCTATGTGCTGGAAAAGCATGTGCTCCAGTGATTCTTCTCTTCAAAAATTTTATGCTGGACTAAACACAGTGTTAATGTCTGGTATGATGTGACACACTGTCTTGGCTTTATGGAGGCATATCCTAAAAGCAGGAGGCTTATAAATGGGGTTTATTACGAAAGGGCTTGGCTAACCGTGGGGGGTAAGGAATGAAAGAAAAGAAGATTTTTGGAATAAGCTGGAACGTTTTTCTCCTTGGCATTGTCAGCTTTCTCAATGATATGAGCAGCGAAATGATAGCTCCTATAGTACCAACTTACCTGACCGATGTTCTGGGGGTAGGAAAAGCGGCGAGTGGCTCGATAATGGGGCTTATAGAAAGCCTAAGCTCCCTTTTCAAAGTCCTTTTTGGTTATGTGAGCGATGTGTTCAGAAAAAGAAAAATATTTGTCGCCCTTGGGTATCTCCTCTCAACGATCTCAAAGGGGGCTTTGGCGTTTACACGCTCTTGGTGGGACTTTTTAGCTCTTAGAGTTCTGGACAGGGTTGGGAAAGGCATAAGAACCGCCCCCAGAGATGCCCTAATAGCGGAGTCAAGTGAAAAAGGTAAGAGTGGTAAATCTTTCGGTTTTCACAGGATGATGGATACGCTCGGAGCTGTTGCCGGCCCTTTAACGGCTATAGGACTTTTGGCCCTTCTACATGGCTACCCCCTAAAGACCGCATACCGCTACGTTTTCCTGCTTTCAGCATTACCGGGCATTGTGGGAGTTCTCCTTGTGCTGTTGCTGGTAAAAGATAAAGGAGACGAGGTCAAGAAGAAGATAAAGGGAATATCAGCCCTAAAGAGCAAAAACCTCAGAACGTTCTTGGTGGTTGTTGCTTTAGCCGCCCTCGGCAGGTACAGCTATGCGTTTACCTTATGGAAGGCTGAAGAACTCGGCTACAGCGTTCTCCAAGGACTTGGATTTTATGCGGTGTTCAACGCAATCTACGCTCTGATAGCATACCCCATAGGCTATTACTCCGATAGGGTCAGCAAAAAAGCCATCATCACCGCAGGGTTCGGAATTGCAATGATAGCGTCACTTCTTTTTGCATATTCTACAAGCCTGCCGATGCTCCTTCTTGCTTTTGTTTTCTACGGCGTTTACATGGCAATAGAAGACACGGTTCCAAGAGCATATATGGCAGACCTTGCCGGGGAATTTGAAAAGGGAACCGTAATAGGGGCATACCACACGGTCTTTGGGGTTTTTGTTTTCCCCGCCTCTGTGATAGTCGGCTATCTGTGGCAGACATACTCCCTAAAGGTAGGCTTCATTTACGCAGCTATCATTAATCTCGTGGCGATGCTCCTTATGGCTCTCCTCGTCAGAGACTAACGTTTACCAATTTTCTTTTTCTGGAGTTTGAGGAGATTAAAAAGCATAAAAAACGTTGAAGAAGGAAAAGAGGTACTGCACACAAACTACACCGACGAAATAAGGAGTTAAGCCTTTTCGAGCTTTTCGACCATTTCTTCAGTTATTGTAAGAGGCTTTTCAACTTCAAAGATGTCACTAAGCTCCCAGAAGACTTCGCCTTTGTTTATGGCTTTTACATAGCGCTCCGCAAGTTCTTTTGCCTTTTCAAAAGAATCAGCCTCAACGATTCTCCTTACGTACCATTTTTTATCCCCATATCTAAGTTTGAACTCCGCCATATACATGGCTATCACCAAAGAAAAATGGAAGTGTGGGTATAAAAGGTTTAACTTCTCTTCAGCTTTACAACCTGCTTTGCGAACTCCTCAAGGACTTCCTTTCTCTTGCCCTCAAAGAATTTTATTGATCCTGCAAAGCTGTGACCACCGCCCTCAACTCCGGCATCCGGGAGCTTTTCTTGGAGTATTTTTATTATCTCGTTGAGGTCAAAGTTATACGCCTGCATTCCATCACTTGCCCTGACAACAGCAAAATCCGGCCCATACGCCAGGGTCAGGATTGGAGAATCTTCTCCATACTGCTCCTTGAAGTGGTCATGAATCAGCCCGCTGAGCTTTCCTGGGGACGGGTACTCAAACTTTGGAGCATAGAGCTCTACATCAATGGTATTGAACCTTATTCCATTTGGCAGCACAACGCTCTTAACATGGGGCAAAGATGCCTTGAGAACCTTCTCCTGCTTCTCCTTTACCTCAGGATATATTGAGTCTATCAACGCCCTGTGCCTCTGCAGGTTGCCGGTAAGAAGGAAGAGCTCATCTATAATGCCGTGCCCATCCATGAACTTCCAGTAGTAGGCTTCGTGGTCAACTACCTCTGCTATCTTCTTCAAATCCTCTTCGTTAAGACCTTTGCTTTCTTTGGCTATCTTGAGGTACTGCTGAAACTCTGGAGCGTCGCTTCTATCCCCCGTTCCGGCTATGGCCGGGAGGTGCTTTATTTTATCCTCAACTTGTGGGTAGATAAAGCGCGCTATTTCAGTTGCGAGCATTCCTGCTGTTAGCTCATAGTAGCCCCTCTTTACAAGGTGAGGATTGACATGAACGTCCACGTACTCATCTACCGCAGCCTTGTCCTCGCTTATGAAATCTCTTGGATCGTGGTGGTCAATGACAACTATTGGGATTCCGTAAGCCTTTATACGCCTGTAAGCCGGAATATCTTCAGTTGTGCCTCCGTTATCTACTATCACAAGGAGCGGAAGGGGGTCTCCAAAGCGCTCGTGGTCCTCTATCATAAAGATTATGTCCTTAAGGACGTCCTCAAGCTCATAAAACGGAGCCCTGCTTGGTCTTCTCTTAAAGAACTTCCACCTTGCCTGTGGATCTGGAGAAATTTCCTCTAAAAGCGGCACTATAGCGTATTCAAGAGCCAAACCAGCCGTATAACCATCGGTATCTGCGTGGTGTCTCACGATTATAGGCCTTCCTTCGAATATTGCCTTCCTTATTATGAATGCAGCTTTCATGATCTTCGGCTTGAGCTTCTCCAGAACTTCGCTTTCAACAAGGAAACCAACATCCTCGGGCTGTGCCCTCTTGTTGAGTTCCTCCTCTATTTTTCTTTTAACCTCCGCAGCCTCTGGCCCCCAGAGACGGGACATATCGCTTATTTCTATCTGAATCTCGCCTGCATGGAACGAAACCTTTCCAATGACCTCCACTATGTCTCCAACTTCAATATTGGGGTAAGCCCTAACGCCGGGGGCATCAAAGGCAGCTGCCCAAGTTATGCCCGTGCCATCGGTTATCGTGAAGACAGTTGGGCCTCCAGTCACCTGTATTTGAGTTACCTTACCCCTGATTCTCACAGTCTTTCCTGCCATTTCTTGGGTCAACGCCCCAATATCCGTAACCGGAAGCTCCTTCTTAACAACCACTTCTTTGTACTGTCTCAAAGCAGACTCTATGAGGTCTATTTCCTTCTTCTCAGGCCTGACATCTAAAACCTGAACAAGAATTTCTTCCCCAGGAGTGTATTCCCTCTTCCCAAGGAGGTCTTTCCTTTTTATTAATCCCACTACATGGGGGTTAAGCCTTACAAACACTCCAAAGCGCTCTACCCTGTCGATAACACCCTTGTAAACCTTCCCTATCTCTACGTCCTCATAGTCACAGGTCTTGTCAAGAACGTAAACCACTTTATACTTCCTCTCACACTCTGAACATACCCATGAAGTCTCCATTCCGGGTTCCCAGGGCTCTTTAACCTTTCCACAGATATCACAAACCAACACTCTACCCGTTCCTCCGCAGGTTGGACAGGTATCGTAAACGGGAACAGTCCCTTTGCCATGGCACTCCGGGCAAGGAATCTCATCTACCTCATCTTCTACCCCAAAATAATCCAAATTCCTGTATCCTTTAAGCTTATCTTCCAGCTTAAAATCAGCTGAAACGTAACCCCAGCCGTTACACACCTCACATTCCTTCTCGCCATTCTTTATTTTCCCGCTTCCATGACATTCAGGACAATCTTTCACTGCCATCTCTCACACCTCTCTCACAAAAGTAGACTAATGAATGAGACCGAGCTAAGCTTATAACTCTTTCTTTTATTCCTCCTTTGAGAAAAGTATCCAGAAAGCTATCATAGAGAAACCGTACAGGATTCCGGTTATGAAGAACGGTATCACAAGGGAAAAATCAAAAATTTTTCCACCTATAAACTGGCCGATACCAAAGGTGACCGTCCATGAGAAACTTCTCAATGATACGGCGGTTGCTCTTTCCTCCTTAGTGAAAAAGCGCATCATAAAGGAATCCCATATTGGGTTGACGATATTCATGAGTATAGTTCTAATGGTATAAACAACTGCCGCAATTGGAAAAACAGGTGAAAATGGCATTGAAAGTATTAAGAGAGTTCCACTTCCATTGAAGCCAACTACCGTCTTAACACTTCCAACTTTGTCAGCTATCATAGGAAGAGTGAACGTTCCAACACCCATTATAAACTGTTGAATAGCAAAAAGGCCACCAATACTTTCTAAACTGGTTCCAAATCGCTTATTGAACCACAATCCCATATATGGTATTGTAACTCCAGCCCCTAAGCCTATTAAGGCTGAAGGAAATGAGAACTTGGCAATTTTTATCAAAAGTTCCCTTTCGAGTTTAAGTTTCTTTTCTTCTCTTTTTAGAACTGGAGAAACTAGAAAGATAAAAATTCCCTGAACTGGAATAAGCAATGCTGAAAAAAGAAGAGTCATTTTATATGGATTGGTGCTATCGAAAAAGCTAGGTAGTGCTCCTCCCAAATACATTCCCAGTGCAGAACCTATTGTCCCGAGGGCCGCATTTAGACTAAACAGGTAATGCCTCTTCTTCTCACTTGCTTCTTCACTTAAGAGAGACATCAGTGCTGGACTTTCAAGTGCCATTCCCGCTCCCAGCAGAGCAGATGCAAGAGCAAGAGCCCAAAATTCCGGAATAAAAACCTGAATAAGTCTTGCAACAAAATATATGCCAACTGCAACCAATATTGTCCTTTTATATCCAAGTTTAACGCTTAAATGTCCAGAAACCAAAAGAACAATTGCCTCAGCTGCAGTAGAGACCGAAAAGAGAATTCCTATTTTGGAAAAATAAAAGCATCGTTTATGGGCCAGACTATGTTCATGAGGATCGACCTAATTATGTAAACAAAGGCAGCGAGAAGAAATAGCTCCAATGACGGAAATATCGCAAAGAGAAAAGCGGCGGTGCTTTGAAAGAGGGAAATTGTCTTTACGGGACCAATTTTGTCCACAAGCTTCGGAAGTACGAAGGAACCAACGCCCATAACAAGCTGCTGGGCAAAGAAAACCCCGCTTATAACTGCTAATGTTTGCCCAAAGCGGAGGTTAAAGTAGAGGCTCATGTAGGGGATCGTTATCCCTGCTCCCAGACCTATCATAGCCGAGGGGAGAGAGAACTTGAGTATCTTTACAACAAGCTCTTTTCTCCAGTTTATGCGCGGGTTTTTTACGGGGACATCTTTGATTATCAAAAGGATTGGAATCACAAGGGCAAACTGAAGGACTGCCAGGGAGATAACAAGCCTGTAAGCAACTTCATTTGTTATCCCAAGGGTCTCCACAAGGAAATCCGGGGCAAATCCTGCAATTAAAACCCCTAAAGCATTTAGAATCGTCCCAATTCCAAAGCTTATAGAAAATGCATGGTGCCTCTGCTTTTCGTCCACTTCTTCACTGAGTAAAGCGTAAAAGTTGGGTTGTCTTATCCCCATATTGGCACCTATTAAGAAGAACCCCAGAGCGAGGACATAGAAATTGAGCGCCAAAACCTGAAGTATCCTTCCAATCAGTCCAAGAAACGCTCCAAGGAGCAGAGTTTTCTTATATCCAAGCCTGAGGGATATTAGCCCAGAGACCAAGAAGAAAAGTCCACCAACAAAGGTTTGAATTGAGAAGAAAATTCCCATCTTATCCATCCCATAACCCAAAGCCTGAAGGTAAAACGGCATGATGAATATAGAGAACTGGAGAAACAGCTGACCTGCTGCATTGGCAGCTATTAACAATTTTGCGTCTCTGTTGTAGTTCCGGAGCATGGTTGAATTATATATCATAGCGTTTATAAGTTTATCGAAATGAAGTAGAAAGCTTTAAATACACTCTCGACATGCCTCAGACAGGTAAAATAAGAGAAGCCAACTTAATCGCGCTATAATCAGAACTCGGTAAAATAAGTGCCATTTCTTCAAAAATTTAAAAATTAAAGGAATAGACTAAGCCTTGGACATAAATTCATCTACGGCTTTCTTTGTGTGTATGTAATCCTTCCCTGCCAGGATTATGACCTTAAAGTTCGGATTGTTTGGATTGTCCAGAATCGCAACGACATAGCCATTGTTCATTATGTCGTTTTTGAGACTCTCTATCGCTCCTGAATTGTAATTTTGTTCTAAGACCTTCCAAGCTTTGTTGCTGACCCATCCTCCGATTATTATTACATGTTTATCACTTGGAAGGCTCGAAAGCTCTTCATCGGTGATTATGAGGGAGTTAACGTCGCTTACAACATTGGCTTTTGTCGTTTCTACGGTGATCTTCTGCTTTACTGTCGTGGTTTTCAAAAATCTATATCCTTTTACTCCAGTTATAGCTCCCTCGTTGTCTTTTTCAAATTCTGGCAAGATGCTGAGGGAGAACATAGGAAGATCCAAGGAATCCCCTTCCCCTAAAGTTACGACTGGGAATCCATTTTCAGGGTCAATATGGAGATAGAGGGTAAATATGTAGTTTGAGGGATCAATATCCCATACCCACTGACCTTTATACTCGTCCCCATCCTGATATCTTGTGGTTTTTTCATAGTATTCGTACTCATAAGTAACCTGCTTGGTACCGCCAATACCTACGAAGAAGTCCGAAGGAGTGAACACGAGGACTTTTTGAACACCTTCTTTCAGCAGAGTCTCAATCCTTCCGTCGGGATAAGCATCATAAATCTCAAAGTCTTCCTGACCTTGAGAGTCTATATACATAACGTAGTACTTCTCTTTGTAAAGTGTTTGAGTCTTTTCCATTCCGCTCGGATATGTTATCTCCACAAGTGTTTTCTTCTGCTCGGTATCAATGTCAATAAAATAAATCCTCCATCCATTTACTGTTAACGTGCTCCCAAGAGCCCTTGAGTCACTTTCCTTTTCGTAGGAATATATGTAAAGGGTATCCCTTCCATCTTCAACTGTTGATACAAGTTTTGAGTTCTGTCCCCCAAGGCTTAGAGGTGTTGTGTTTTCGTTAAATACTATCTCTACACTTCTATCCCCAAATTGTGCCTTCTTTAACGTTGAATTGTAGAGAACCTTCGAAAAGTTTACTGCAATAACAATTTTATCCCCCTCTGGAGCTTCTCCAAGGGCTAAGCCCACGTCAGGCATGTCAGTCTCGCTTAACTTATAGTATTGGTCGTTATCCGGGATAATCACACTTCTGTACTTCACGGGAACCTCAACGTATGTGGAGTATGAGCTTGGTCTTATTCCCTTAAGAACTAAGAATGCTCCCAACCGTGCTCCAGCGATTGCATCTTCGTTTATGTGCAGGGGCTGATTGTTTACAACCTTTGTAGTGGGAAGCACAATGACTGCGTTCGTCGAGTCTATTGAAAAGCTGTATGCATTGGCAATTCCCACACTGGACAAAAACAACAACACCATTACAAAACCCAAAGCCCTCTTCATATTTATTCACCTCTACCCATCTTTCGATTTTGATGTTATTAACATTTACGTTTAATCTATTAAATTTCTCAAGAGATTAGCCAGAGTCAGCAGAGAAATACCAATGAACATTCCCTTGAGGTGTTTGGAATCCATTTTAAGGGCAGTCTTGGCCCCCAACCATGAACCTATAATGACGGGGAACATAAGAAGCAGTCCGATAGAATAATCAACGCTGCCGCTTTCTGCATAGGTTATGAAGGCAACAAGGTTGTTAAAGAAAATGATCGCCTTCGCCACTGCGTTTGCCCTTAAAATATCCAGTCTAAAGAACATTCTCAGGAGAGAAATTACTACAAGAGTCGATTCTATTCCCAAAACACCTATGTAGATACCGATTGCCAGTCCAACAATAGACTGAGCCAGCTTACCACTAAACACAGGCTCCCCCTGTGGCTCTTTTAGCACAAAATACGTTCCTATTATGAGAAACGCCATTACGATAAAATTTGCAGTCTCCTCAGACATACTAAGCAGGAAAGCACTACCAACGTAGGAGCCAATTAAGGAAAAGAACACAACAGTAAAAGCCATCTTCAAATTTAAGATGCCCGCTTTAAGGTATGTAAGAGAAGACACGAGGGTTAATACCGCAATAACCATTTTTAATGTCCCTATGGCAGTCTTTGTGGGAATCTCAAAAAGTGTAAGGATAAATAGGGTTATTAAACTCCCCCCGCTCATTAAAGAACCTATGAACCCCCCAAATCCCGCCACGAGTAAGAGAAGGGCTTCTCTCATGTTAATTCGCCAGAAATACTTTGACTTAAAAATATAAAAAGGTTTATCTTTCGACATTTTCAGCAAGAGAAGTCTAAAATATAACCAGCCTACAAGAAAAAGGAGCTGTCCTGTGATATCCTACACAAGCTGAAAGAGCTCATGATCTTATCAAATCGTCTTATTGAGCGTCTCGAAAAGTTGTTAACCCATTAGCCCAACTACAAAACATTTATATATCCACACCCGAAAAGCTTTCAAGTCAAGAATCCAAAACTTTTATAAGCCAAGCAAAGTGCTTACTTTTAGATTGCGCTCATTTGGGAGGTGAGAGATATGGCTTTGAGACCAGCTAAGATTGACAGATACGTTGACAAGCCGGCTTACACAAGAAGGGAATACATTAGAGGTGCTCCCGGTCCAAGGATTACCATATTCGACATGGGAAACCCTGCCGGAGACTTTGAGTTTGAGGTTAGCCTTCACACAGCTGAACCAGTCCAGATCAGACAAAACGCCCTCGAAGCTGCGAGAACCCAAGTCAACAGATACCTTACCAAAAACGTTGGTAGAAGCAACTTCCACTTCAAGATAAGGGTTTACCCATTCCAGGTACTTAGAGAGAACCCAATGGCTACAGGAAGAAAAGCTGACCGTTATGGTAACGGTATGAGAAGGCCCTTTGGAAAGCCAATTGGACTTGCTGCAAGACTTAAGAAAGACCAAAAGATCATCACAGTCAGAGTCAACAGACAGCACTTAAAATTTGCACTAGAAGCTATGAAGAGAGCAAGCATGAAGTTCCCATGCAAGTGCTACTACAGAATCTACGACAAGCAAGGAAACGACGTAACAACCAAAGTACTATCAACACTTTGAGGTAAAAGCTTATTAACCTTAATTTTCCCTTTTCTTTCATGAGGGCATTTGTACACCCTTTTAAGTCTCAAATGATTTCTCTCAGTAATGCGCCCCATAATGGTGGAGTTTTCAGAGCTAACGGGTTCTTTTTCATGCAGGTTCACAGAAATTATGATGGCGATTACAAGAAGGACTGTCTTGAATTTGAGAGGGCAAATGGGCTGAAGAATTTTGTAGGTTTCATGACTGCTGCGGATATAGAAAAGGTTCTCTCTATTGCAGAGTCTGGAAACGTTAGGGCCTACATCACAGCTGGAATAACTAATCCTGCAATAGCTGGAGATGAGCCTCCCCGATTTTTAAGCAAAACAATCAACATAGCTTTGGTTATTAAAGAAGGGCTCACTCTTGGGGCTATGGCAAATGCAATAATGACGGCCACAGAAGCAAAAACATACACGCTATTGGATCTCGGCTATAATGCCACTGGAACAACAAGCGATGGAATAGGGGTGTTTTCTAAATGGTTAAAATCGTAAAGTTTATATATTTTGTGTCATTGTTTGTAATAGGGGTGTGCAGTATGAAGCTTTATAGGACGGGAAAAGCGGCACAGCTCCTTGGCATCAGCAAGCCGACACTCCTCAGAAAAATCAAAGCCGGCGAGATTAAAGCATACAGGGTCGGAAAAGAATACAGAATTCC
>NZ_WHIZ01000004.1:0-53479 GCF_009372125.1 Thermococcus sp. 101 C5 | reverse complement strand
TTCATGTTCCCCCTTCTTTTTCTAAAGTACTGCCAGTAACTTAAACCTGACACCCCACAGCTTATCCTAACAGTATCCTTAGAGTTTACGAAAAGAATAAATATTTATAGCAACATATCAAATTATGCATAATGTTAAACTGGAGGGAGTATTAATGGGAGAGTATATCCCTCCCATCGGAGAGGATCTTGGACACGGGCTTGGAAGTGTTGTAGTTGAAGTCGGTGGCCCAGGACCAATATTCACTCAGATTATGCCAGTCCTTTTCGTAGTTATTTGGTCCTTACCGTTAAAAGACAAAACCTCAGGAGGTGAAAGTGCATGAGCTATTTGCCTCCTGTTGGGGGTGATGTTGGTATTACTTCAGGAATTACCAAAGAAATAGCAATAAGCCATGCGTATGTATTAAATGTTGGCGGTACGGTTATGGCGGCTGCGGCAGTATGGGTTATTGCTGCAATGTATGTCGCAGTTGTTTGGGGAGTAGCAGCATGGATAGCAAAGTGGCTTTTACATGGCAATGCTTCCCTAATTAGAGATCCAAAGATACAGCATAGCACCTTGAGTAAAAACTTGACATAAAAGGTGAAGATAATGAGACTGGGTGTTGGCAGTCTATCAAATGAACTTCAAACGTTTTATTATTCTTTTTCGAATATTCTCAGCAGATTTATTCAAATGTCAACTGGTACAAATGTACCTTACAGGGCTGGGGAATTAAAAGAGATCCCAGAGATATTTAGCGAGCTTAGAAGTCTTTATCGTAAGTATCGCATCTGGCCGGAAAATCTAAAGGGCCCTGTTTCTGCAGCAATCGATGTTACATATCGATGTAACTACAATTGTCCCTATTGTTACATTGGTTGTTCTCCAGATGTAATTCGCAGAGAACTCAGCAGAGAGGAGATATTTAATGTCATAGACGAACTGGCGAAATTAAATGTTCTGGTCTTATGTTTATGTGGAGGTGAGCCAACACTTCGTAGGGATTTGTTTGATATTATACAATATGCTAACGAAAGGGGGATCGATGTTAACATGGTAACTAATGGCTCATTAATATCCGACAACTTTGCTTCAAAACTTGCTGAAAGTGGTATTGCCGCTGTCCAAGTATCTTTAGATGGCTCCAGACCTGAGATTATGGAAAAACTAAGACCTAAAGGTTCATACAACAGAGCTATCAACGCAATAAAGAATCTGATCGAATACAATATTCCAACAATTGTAAGTTTCTGTTCAACAAAACTAAATATAGATAACTTTCCAGAAACTGTTGAGTTATGTGACAAACTTGAGGTTTTATCTGTTCGCACAATGTATTTTGTTCCTGAAACCTTCGAACATGTGAAACTAATGCCGACTGATGATCAATACAGGAAATTAATAACGTGGATATTCGAACATAGTTTTGAGTATTCCACTAGAATTGAATTTGGCGATCCAACAGAGCATATCATAATAGGTCCATATGTCTCACTGATTTCCCTTTCAATAAGTGCAGAAGGTTATATTCTTCCCACTCCATATTTGAGTTTGGCTTACGGTCATGTTTCAGATGGAATAGAAAAACTATGGAAAGAAGGTTTGGAATATGCATGGAGAGATAACCCTGTGCTTTTATCAATATCCTCCTATCTAAAAACTGAGAGAGATATCCTCAAGTTGAAATCTCTCTTTATGACAAGGATAGGTTCAGATTACTTGGATATATTACAATTAAATGAAGAAGATTTGTCCATTCTAGCAAGAAATATTAGGGAGGTGTTATCAACATGATAACTAATAGCTTGATAACCAATATTGATAAGCATATTAACGGTTTGCTAACTGAAGTAAGCTCTGATAAATATATGATCAGCTTACTCAAAAATTTAAAATTTAGATTCGAGAGAGATGGGAGAGTTGTGGGATTTAATCCAATTACATGGAAAATCACCGTGATGAATCCAACCATGGGGGAGATCATAAAAATACTCCAGAAAAAAGGGAGTGTAAAATTTTCAGACCTTGTCACGCATCTGTGTCTTATCTATCCAGAAACCCCAAGGAGGATAATAAAAAATGACTTAAAAAACGCCATATTATGGTTATTTACCAACGAATTTATATATCTCCAGAAGCAGAATACCGATATCCACTTCGTAGATATACTGAGGGACATCATGCAAAACAACAACAAAGAGCGTGAGAATAATGGTGGATAATTCTATTTTGTTGTCCTTATTTATTACATTAGGAATAGTTGGGCTAGTCCTTGCACTCATAAAATATGGCTTTTTTGATGCATATGTGCCCCATGCAGTTATTATTCGACATGAGAACAACCAAGTAATTCTTGTAATAAAAACAAAAAGGAGAACAGTTCCAATTAGAGTTAGAGATTTCCAAGTTAAAGATTACCGAGATGTGCTTGTCTGGAGACTTGGGGGGCTAGAATTTGGCCGGTATAGAATTGGCAAATACAAAGGTAAATATGGAGAGGTAGTTTCCTATGCCAGTTCAGATTCTGGCTTGCTCATAGAGGCCACAGACGGGAAAAGATACTACCTAGCTTTTGATAATATTCATGAGGTTATAGATGCTATACTGGACGAAAGCATAAAAGAAAAAGTCATAGAGGTGAGAAAATAATGGGAATTAAGCCAGTACTCATGAAAGAGGTCTGGCAGTACTTTGCAAACAAACAGTTGGCTGGACTATTAGCAAATGCTGTAATTATACTTGTTATTGGAATGTTGTTGATTGTGAGTGGACCAAGGTACTTAACATCCTATTCAAAACAGCTTGCCATGGAGCAAATATCTGAGAGCCCTTTAGTGTTTGGACTTTCTGAAAATGAAGTAGCAAAAATGGGCGAAGATGCAATAACATTTGCCGCCCTGATATCCCAATTATCGGTAGTTGTAATATTAGTATCTGCCTTGAGTTCTTATGCTTCAATTGTCTCCTCTTTTTTCAATGAGAAATTAAATAAAACTATGGAAATCCTTTTTTCATCTCCTCTTTCAGAATCCGAGATACTCCTGGGGAAATTGTTATCGACAGTGTTCTTCAGTTTGCTCTCATGGGGCTTTGCTTTTGCATCTCTTTTCTTCCTCATCCAGTATCTACATCTAAAAGCACTAGGAAGTATATGGCATCCCACACTATACTTCATTATCATCACAGTGTTCGTTCCTTTTTCAATGATGATGTTCTCTATTAGCACAGGACTAGTAGTGAGTGTAAAAATAAAGAGCTCAGAGCTTATAAACCTAATGAGCTTGCCTTTAGTTTTGACGCCAATTATAATATCCTTTGCATCGGCAAAATTAGGGTTAAACAGAACATTCCAGATATATCTGCTCCTGGGGATTTGTTCTTTGGTAGCTTCACTAATAATAGCAATGTTGGGCAAGCGTGTCATCAATCGCTTGGCATTCATTACAAATTAAGGGGTGATTTCATGCTTGAGGTCGAAAATATCAGTGCAGGTTATGGTAACGGCGATGTTATAGAAAATCTAAGCTTTATCGCAATAAAAAAGGAAATTTATGTATTATTGGGAGCCAATGGTGCAGGTAAAACCACAACATTTAGAGCAATCACCGGTATTTTGCCGCTTTCCAGTGGTAGGGTCGTAGTTGATGGAATTGATCTTTGGGTGGAACCCGAAAACGCTAAAAGAAAGATGGGGTATCTGCCGGAGGGAGAGAGAGTTTATCCAGATCTAACGGTCTACAAGAATCTGCGATTTTTCGCCAAGATCTATGATGTTGAAGAAGAACGGATTAATGAACTTCTAAAAGAATTTAGACTTGAAAAATACAAAAATACAAAAGCCGGATATCTAAGTAGAGGCTTTAGAAAGAGGCTCGCTTTAGCGAGAGCATTGCTTCACAATCCAGACATTCTAGTTTTGGATGAACCGTTTAGCAATTTGGACATTCCAACAGCTTTAAGCTTAAGAGACAAAATTTTTGAGATGCTGAAAGAAGGCAAAATCATTCTGTTTTCGACCCACATTCTAAGCGAGCTCCAGAATTTTGAGGGGGTAAAATGCAGGGTTGCAATAATGAAGGAGGGAAAGCTCGTTTTGGAGGAAAGATTGGAGAATTTACTAAGTAAAGTTAGTAGCATTGAAGTGGTGTTTAAAGTTGATAAAAAAATAAGGGCAAAAGAACTCTTAGAGAAGTTTGGGTATAACGTTAACGTGGAAAACACGGGAATTTCTGTGATGGTTTCAAGGTATAATGATGAAGTTCCAGCGATCATGAAGATATTGCTCACCCAAGGGATTAATGTATATGAAGTGAAACCAAAAGAGACTCCTATAGAGAAAATATTCACCGGAATCCTAGAAAAATAGCAGGATTGGAATAGCTAGCAAACAGCCACTTAATAAACCCTAACAAGCTTTGTCTTCAAGAAAGTAGAAAAGAGGTAAAAATGTTTCAATACTTTGATAAGCCATATAAACAGCTGCATCCAACAGACCAAGAAGAAAGAGGGTGGAACTAAATGAAAACTCAAACTTCTCTAATTCTCCTTCTGCTTCAGGTAACGTAAAAGTTATTGCAAAGGTAATAAATCCAAAGAAAGAACACAAAATAAAAACAATCCAAAATCCTGCGAAATATATTAAGCTCCCTGCCAATAACGGAGCAATGGCTCTCCCCACGAGAGTTGCAGAACTTAAAATCCCCATAAAAGTACCTTTCTTTTCAGAATATAAGTCACTGATTAAAGCAAGGGAAACAGGAACAAATATAGCAGTTGCTATCCCATAGTAGGCCCTTACCAAAGCTAACGCTATAGCATTGTTAGCAAAGAAGTAAAGAAGGGGCGCAGAGAAGAATACAAAGCCGCTTATTTTAAGAAGCTTTTTTCGCCCATAGATATCGCTCAAAAGCCCTGAGACAAAGTTCATAAAAATACCCGTTATAGTTGATGCCGCCGCAACAATTCCAATCTCTCCCCTGCTTAACCCCAAACTTTGAGCATAGAGTGGCAAGGTTGGAGATTTACTCATGGTAGAGCCGAGTATTGCAAAAAATCCTGCTATTAGGATTGCGTAAAGTATCTTCTTCATGTTTACCCCACAGAAGTTTGACTCCAAGATATTAAATCGTTCTCATTAGATAAATACTTAAGCTTCAAGCTTCAAAGAGATAATATGCCGGAAATAGACCTTAATGGGAAGAAGATCCAGTACGAAGTCAGCGTGAGAAGGGTAAGATATGTGAGAATCTACGTAAGCCCGGAGGGCATGCTTTACGTTGTTTCTCCAACGAGAAGAGTTGAAAGGTTTCTAAAAGAAAAAGAAGACTGGATACTCTCAAAGTTGAAAAGGATAGAGGAAGCAAAAAAGATTCAAGGGTTTCCATATCTCGGAAAGTTTTATCCATCCAAAGATGGAAAAGTTTTCATTGGCAACGGAGTTCTAGACCTTTCAGACAAAAGAAAGCTTGAGGGAACTCTAAAAGACGAACTTAGGGCATTGATAATGCCTCTTATTGAAGAACGTGCCATAAGTCTGGGTGTTGAACCAAGAAAAGTCTTCATTAGAAAGCAGAAGACGAGATGGGGAAGCTGTTCCCCAAAGGGAAACCTGAGCTTCAATCTGGCAATGCTCACTCTTCCTCCTGAGCTCATTGACTATCTCGTAACACATGAAGTAGCCCACTTAGTTGAGATGAACCACTCCAAAAAGTTTTGGACGTTGGTTGAGGAATCCCATCCAGACTGGAGGAAAAAGAGGAAAGAACTTAAGGATTGGTGGATAATTGTTCATAACAACCCGGTATGGAGGGAAATTTTGGAGGGAGAAAAATGAGGGTTATCCTTCTGGGTTCCGGCTCATATAGCGGGACACCTAAAGCGTTGTGTAACTGCGAGAACTGCACAAGGGCGAGGAAGTTCCCGCAGTACAGAAGAACGAGGTTTTCTATGTACATTCCAAAGATAAGAGCTCTCATAGATCCCTCTCCAGACCTTTATTACCATCTAAAGCACCTAAATGAAAAAATCGAGAGGGTTTTTATAACTCATCCCCACTTTGACCACATTGCCGGGCTTCCCGAGCTACAGGTTTTTAAAGAGGTTATCTTTTACTCCCATGAGAAAACCCTTAGCATTGCGAAGCTCCTGCAGGAAACTTTTTTAGGGCAGAGAGAGTGGAGATACATCCCCTTAGAGTTCAACAAATGGTATGATTTTGGAAACTTCAAGGTAAATCACTTTCCAGTTGTTCACCAGCCCGGAGAAGTTGCCGGTGGATTCATCCTAGAGATAGGGGAGAAAAGGATCGCCATAACTGGAGACACGGGGCCAGAAATTTTGGGAGATGAGAAAACATTGGAAGAAATTCAAGGAGCTGATCTTCTCGTCGCAGAGATGACCCACAAGCATTCAATTCCCAGAACCCATCTCGGGGTGGATGATGCCGTTAAGCTCGCACAAAAAGTCAATGCAGTAAAAACGCTATTTGTGCATATAAGCCATTCAAACTACACCCATGAGGAGCTGGAAGAAAAGGTCGGAGAGGCAGGAATAGTTGGAAGGGACTTTATGCACTTGGGGATTTAAACGAGAAAGAGCTCCTCAAAAGCCCTTCTCCAAGGAAAAATCATTGGAACAGAATCATAAAAATGAGAAACCCAAGCGAGTTTTCACTCTCCCATTACCTGAACAACCACCTTTCTCCTTCTTGGTCTTACGTCAAGCTCCACAAAGAATATCTGCTGCCATATTCCCCTAACGACCTTCCCATCAACAACCGGAAGCACCAGTGAAGGGCCCAAAAGAGTAGCCCTTAGGTGGGAGTGGGCATTGTTGTCTATCAAATCATGCTTGTAGCCGGCACTTTTAGGCACGATCTCTTTCAGAATTCTTTTAAAATCTTCAAGAAGACCAGTTTCGTGTTCTATCGTCACCACAGCCCCAGTTGCTCCGGGAACAAACACAAGAACCTGGCCATTTGTGATTTCACTCCTTTCCACTATCTCCTCAACTTCAGAGGTTATATCTATCAAGTCGATTTCGCCTTTCGTGGAAAATCTAAGTTCTTCCGTTACCACTTTCATTCCACCACCTCCAGATTAAGTAACCCACTCCGAACCCTATTAGATTTGCGGCCATGTCCATAAAAGAAAAAGTTCTTCCCGGAATAAAGAGCTGTAGAGATTCAAAAACGACCGGAAAGACCATATAGGTCTTTTCACCCATCAGGCCAAGAGCGAAGAACTCCAAGAAATGGGCTATTTTGTCTCCTCCTGCTATTCCAGCAGAGGGGACTTTGGGAGAGAGATTAGCACAGGCCAAAAAGATAAGGTATAGATACCTCAAAAGCCTCATAGGAGACTCTCCAGCTTCTTAACCTTTTCAACAACCTCCACGGGGTTTTTACCAAAGATATAAACGCAGGGCTCTATCCCAAATCCACCCTTGTCTATTATAGCATCAAGAACGCCTTTTTTCTTGAATTCATCGAGGATCAGCTTAACTGTTTCCTCCTCACTCCTCTCGCTTTTTTCCACAGTACCGACCTTGAAGCCAGCTTTTCTAAGAGCGTCAGATATTTTCTCATCGTACCTTATGTTCAGAACGCTTCTAATCTCGGGGAAAATTTCAGACAACCCTATTAAAACCTCCGCCATGTGCTCACTTGCCCCAAACTCCGGAGGCAAAGCATAAACTTTTCCTTTTACTACCGTTATCCTTCCTGGAATTGCTGCGACATCATTCTTTTCTTTTGGATTTGGAAGAGAATAGGCAAAGTTGCTCCTAATTTCAGGTATGAGCTCTAAGAACTTCTCATCACGAAGCAGTTCATTTAAAGCCAAGGATAGCTCCTCTAAAATTTGGGTTCTTGAGGGTTCTTCAGTAAATATCTCCCCACATAACGACTCATCCGTACTTCCGACGTATTCTAAATAACCTTTGCAGAGAACGCCACTTTTAAACATTTCAAAGAACTTCCTGTTCAGAAACCTCACCACGTCCTCTTTCCTAGCCCCATACAAAATAAGCCCCGCAACTTCTTCAGAAACTTTTTCAATTTCTCTGCCGAGCTCACCACCCAACTTCTTATACTTCCCGGTTAGGTATTTGCTGACCATTGCCTGGGTAATTCCCAGATGTTCCGCTATTTTCATCTGGGTTAAGCCTTTGGAGTATAAAATCCGAGCAACATTCGCCCTAAGGTTGGGCATAACTTCCTCAGCCCAGAATTCACAGGGCGTCTTCATGACCTTCACCAGTTGTTCATTTTTAAAACTAAGTTATAAACCTTTCCAGAGATGGTAGCTTTGCAGAAAAATAAAAATAGGGCTCATTCAATGATATGCGGCAGAGCCCTAACAACCGGCAGAGAGACGAGAACACTAAGCACAACATCTACAACGCTCTGGATGGCATTTGGGATGCCTATCACCAGCCAGAAGGGAATATGGAACCACTCTTCAATAGTTGGAATTACTTGTTCTCTTGGAATGCCCAGCCACAGCGGTAGGGCATAGTAGTAGTTCATTGCAACCATTGCGGGGATCCTTATCGCAATTCCTATCAGATACGCCACAAGCACAAATATTACAAGGTCTCTCTCCTTCTTGTAGTTCTTGAAGTCAAACCTTGTGATCCTTTTAGCAATTTCAAGACCTATCAGCACCCCCAGGGTTGCAAAGAACTTCATACTGGCCCCCAACCAGGAAGCAGGGGATACCAAACTTAACCCCAAAAACAGCAAGAACAAAGCCGTTATACTGCTCCAGAAGCCCAACAAAATGTAGACAACCACTATAGGTACGGCTACAAAGTCAATACTCATTCCCCATTGAGTGGGAACTTTAAGCGGGGAAACTTCCAGCATCAAAGATAAGCTCAACAACAGCCCAATCAATCCTATCTCCCTAGCCTTCATTTAAACCACCACCCGTGCTTTTGTTCCAATCTTTATAAAATTTTGTTCCATAATCGGAATATTTGGGAGGACAAAAATGAGAAGCAAAGCATTTATATGTTCCATGAAAATAAATTCTACGGTGGTTGGCATGAGAATACCCGAAGATGTTCGGAAAGATATCCCTTTAACGCAGGAGGTCATATATTTTGACAACACCGCAACTTCTCTAACCCCCAAACCAGTTGTTGAGGCCATGGACGAGTATTATTTGAAATACAGGGCAAATGTCCACCGTGGAGTGCACAGGCTCTCTCAAAAGGCAACCCATGAGTATGAAAAGGCAAGGGAGATTACAGCAAAGTTTATCGGAGCTAAGTTTGAGGAGATTGTTTTCACAAAGAACACGAGTGAAAGCTTGAATTTGGCGGCTCTCGGACTGGAAGGAGTTTTCAAGAAAGGAGACAAGATAGTGACAACTCCCTATGAACACCACTCCGACTTGCTGCCCTGGCAGAGGCTGGCTAAAAAACTTGGATTGAAACTTGAGATAATTGAGGGAGACAACGAGGGCAACCTCGACCTAACAGATGCAGAGAAGAAAATCAAAGGTGCAAAGCTTGTAGCCATACAGCATGTTTCCAATGCCCTTGGAGTCATCCACGAAGTAGAAGAAATCGGAAAGATGGCAAAAGAAGAAGGAGCAATATTTGTTGTCGATGCAGCCCAAAGCGTCGGCCACATGGAGGTTAACGTTAACAAACTTCACGCAGACTTCTTGGCATTTTCGGGACACAAAGGGCCAATGGGCCCAACCGGAATAGGAGTTCTCTACATAAGAGAAGAGTTCTTTGATGTGTTCGAGCCTCCTCTGATAGGTGGAGGAACGATTGAAGATGTTGATATTTACGATTACAAGCTCACAAATCCACCAGAAAGATATGAAGCCGGAACACCCAACATAGGCGGAGCGATAGGTCTCGCTGCCGGAATAAAGTACATCGAAAAGATAGGCCTGGACAAAATCGAAAAGCAGGAGCACAAGCTCGTGACGAGGACAACTGAAGGCTTAACGGAGCTTGAAGTTCCGTGGTACGGGCCAAGAGACCTCAAAAAGCATGCGGGAGTTGTAAGCTTCAACGTTCCCCCGCTTCACCCACATGATGTCGCCGCAGTTCTGGATGAGCACAACATTATGGTGAGGAGCGGCCACCACTGTGCACTGCCGGCAATGAAGAAGTTGGGCATAAATGGAACAGTTAGGGCGTCTTTCCATGTGTATAACAGCATTGAAGAAGTTGAAACGTTCCTTGGAGTAATGGAGGAGCTTGTAAGAAGCTTAAAGTGATTTCTTTTTTCAACTTTTTGGGAATCGCCCGGGATTTTCTAAACCCTCTTGAGAGGCAATGTCCCCTGTTAGCACAATAGATTTATGAAGTACAGTTCATAAATTCAAGTTGGTGATTCTATGCTGGTGGCGAAGCCGTGTACAAGTATGAAAGCGATAAACGTTATTCCACAGGCAAAGTTTGATTTAGACCTCGAAGAGGTCTGTGAATGCTTAGCGGAGAAAGGCTACCAGATAAAGCGAGTAACCAAGTTCTTAGCCCTTGTTAGAAAAACCTATGACATAAGCATATTTCCAAGCGGAAAAATTATAGTCAAGGAGACCGACAACAAGGAGGAAGCTTTAAAAATTGCCCAGGAAATCTACGAGTGCATCAAGGCATACAGGGTGGGCTGATGTTTACGGCGGAAGCGATAGCAGAACGGGTCAATAAGATAAGAAAAGAAAACGGTTTTCCTCTGGTGCCGTTTGTGATAGATGAAATTAGGTACGATAGCGAGAACGACAAGCTGTTTATAATAGCACGAGACAGAAGCGACAAAAGCGCAATAATCGGAAACAGCTTTGTAATCGGGAAGCTCAGAGAAGAGCTCGGTGTGAAGCAGGTTACGGTATATTCAAAGCTGGACCTGCTTATAAAGCAGAAAAAGCTCAAGGAGAATCTAGAAAGAATTAAAGGGACTTTTCTGGAGTTCTTAACCCCAATAATCGAGGCAGAGCTCAGTTTTCCTCCTCGAAAGTGGCCCGAGCTAAAAGTAAATGAAAGAGCCCTTGTTTTTCTAAGCTTCAACGCAAAGGCAATGATAGGCTTTGCTGAAAAACTCGGGCTGGACGCTGAGAAAGTTGGCCTCAAGTACACATTTCCAAAAATAAGTTATGAACCAATAGAAGGCTCCCTTAGAGAGCTGTTTTACCCAGATGAGAAAAAGCTGAAGGATATTGCCACCGATAAAGGCATTGAGCTTGTCATCGCAGATTTTCCTTTCGATTTGAAGTTTATTGACGATGTTGTCCTCTTAAACCCCTTAAGATTCCTCCACATCGGATTCTTTGAGGCCAAATACTTTTTCGGCTTTGAGAAGCCCGTTCAGATTGACAAAGAGGCTATGATCAACTTCGTAGTGGATATGGTAGCTGAGGGACTCATGGAATCCACGGATGGGGCAAACTTAATATGGTGGGCATGGAAAAAGTAACCCGGTGGTATAATGATAATAGGAATTGTCGGTAAAATCGCAGCCGGGAAAACCACGGTCGCAAAGTTTTTTGAAGAGAGGGGGTTTTGCAGGGTTTCATGTAGTGACCCGCTAATTGACCTTCTAACCCACAACCTGAGCGAATACTCATGGATCCCAGAAGTCCCAGAAAAAGCCGAACCAACGAGGGATAAGCTCATCGAATACGGCAAATACCTGAAAGAGAAGTATGGAGACGACATCCTGATAAGACTTGCACTGGATAAGAAAAGAAACTGCGAAAATGTCGTCATCGATGGAGTCCGCTCAAGAGGAGAAATAGAAGCAATAAAAAAGCGGGGCGGGGTTATAATTTATGTTGAAGCAAGCCCAGAGAAAAGGTACGAACGCCTAAAAAAGAGAAACGCAGGGAAGGACAAAGTGATAAAAAGCTTCGAAGACTTTTTAAAAGCCGACGAAGCCGAGGAGAAGCTTTATCACACAAGCAAGCTCAAATATTTGGCTGACTTTCTAATCGTAAACGAGGGGACTCTGGAAGAACTGAAGGCAAAGGTCGAGGAAATCATAAGCGCTCTGAACTCGAAAAAAGTTTAAGGTTCGGGAGCGTTATTTTTGCTGGTGAGATTCATGATAATGATAGTCCTCGCTCCCTGTCTCCTCAGCCCTTTTTACGTTTATCGCGGCCCAAAAGAAAAGGAGTACAAGACAAGTGAAAAGCTTTTGAACTTTCTCTCAGAGCACAAGACGGAGATAAAAATCCTAACATATCCCTGCCCGGAATATGAGCTCATAGGCTGGCCAAGGCCTCCGATGAGCAGGGAAGTTTTTGAAAAGCTTGGAATGGGAGAAAAAGCCGAAAACATTGCGGACTTCGTTGGAAGGGTTTTAACGGAAGAAAAGCCAGAAAAGGTTATTTTTCTTGGAGTCAAGGGCTCGCCAACGTGTGGAGTGTTCAACACAACCTCCAGCAATCCAGAAAAGTTTCCCTATAAAGCCGTTCAGGAGTTCTTCTACCTTTCCAAGGGAGAAAGAATAAAGCGGTCAAAAGAGCTGATGAGAGAGCAGGGCTTTGAGATAGTTCCCGGAGAAGGGGTGTTATTTGAAATTCTAAAAAAGAGATTCCCTGATGCTGTTTACTTAGAATTTGACAAAGATAATATTGAAGAGAGCATTGAAAAATTGAAAAAAGTTGTGGAGGATGCAATATGAACGCTATCATCGTTTACGTCTCCATCCATCACGGAAACACTGAAAAGATAGCCAGAGCGATGGCAGAAGTTCTCAACGCGAAACTCGTTAAGCCGTGGGAAATCATGCCTGAAGAGCTCTTAAACTACGACCTCATAGGCTTTGGCTCCGGAATCTACTACTGGAAGCACCACAAAGCCCTCTTCGACCCCATAGAAAAGCTCCCGACGGTAAAAGGAAAGAAAACCTTCATTTTCTCAACGGCCGGGATAAATATCCCATTTATTAATCACCGGAAGCTAAGAAACGCTTTAAAAAGGAAAGGGTTTGAAATAGTTGGAGAGTTCTCCTGCAGGGGCTGGGACACGAACGGCTGGCTGGCGAAAATAGGCGGGCTGAACAAAGGGCATCCGGATGATAGGGACCTGGAAAGAGCAAGAAGGTTTGCAAAAAGGCTAGCCTCACTTCAACGAGACCAAAATGGCGCCGATAACTATTAATAAAGCCCCAATGAAAGCCCTCAAAGTTACCTCTTCTCCGAGCAAGAGCCATGCAAATGCTATTGCAAAGACCACGCTAGTCCTGTCTATAGCCACAACAGCCTTGACACTTCCCGTTTTTAGTGCCAAAAAGTAGAAAAGCCAAGAAAGCGCCCCAGCAATGCCAGACAGGACTATAAAGACAAATTGCCTTGAAGTTATTCCTCCCTTCAGCTTTCCTTGAAATGCTGAAACTAAAAGCAGAAACATGAACATGATAAACGCCCTAATCGTAGTGGCCAGAGTTGAATCTATCCCCTCAAGACCAATTTTTCCAAATATCGCAACCAGGGCTGCAAATATTGCCGATAGGAGAGCATAAAATATGTAGATGGGAATTTCCAAGTCTAAGCCTCCCTTATGGCCCTCTCCACGAGCTTCCTTGCCTTCTCCATAAGCTCCTTAGCTCTCTCCTCTGTGTGGGCCTCAAGGGTTATGCGCATTATAGGCTCCGTCCCGCTCGGGCGGAAGAGAATCCACCAGTCGTCGTTCTCAATCCTTACCCCGTCGATGTCTATTAGTCTCTTGTAATCAAAGCTCTCCAGAGCTTCCCTAGCTATGAGCTCCATCGCCTTTGCTTTCTTCTCGTTGGGGCAGGGGATTTTGGCTCTTAGCGTTACGTAGCGCGGGACTTCCTTCGCCAGTTCACTCAGAGGGCCAAGCTTGTCGATCATTTCAAGAACTAAGGCTCCAGCAAAGATTCCATCCGGAGTAAGGTTCCACTGCGGAATTATCCAAGTTCCAGAGGGCTCCCCTCCGAAGACGGCTTTTTCCCTCGCTATCCCCTCTGCAACCGCAACGTCTCCAACCTTCACCCTAACGACTTCTCCACCCAAGGGTCTAACGTAGTCATCCAGGGCAAAGCCAGCATCAACCGTGGTGACAATCTTTCCTTTTCCAAACTTTCTCAGCATGTAACCGCTTATGAGGGAAAGCATTACCTCGTACTCAACAAAGTTCCCCTGATCATCAACAACGCCAATTCTATCTGCATCTCCATCGTGTGCTATGCCGACATCAGCCCCAAGGGACTTCACCGTCTTCGAAAGAGCTGAAAGGCTCTTGGCGTTCGGCTCAAGCTCCCTTACAAAAAATCCAGATGGATGGGAGTTAAGTGAGACAACCTTATTTCCAAGCTCTCTCTGAAGATAGGGCGAAACTATGCTCCCGGCACCGTTTCCACAGTCAACAACAACCTTATAACTTTTTGAAAGCTCTATCATCTCAAGGGCTTTTTTTATGTACTCCTTTTTTGGGTCAGCTCTTGTTAGCTCGCCTATTCTATCCCAAGATGCCTGCTGGAACTTCTCCTTTTCAAGGATTCGTTCCAGTTCATTTTCCATCTCGCTTGTGTAGGCCATTCCGTTTGGCTGCCACACCTTTATGCCGTTGTACTCGGGTGGATTGTGCGAAGCTGTTATCGTTACGCCAGCATCGGCTTCATACAGCTTTATTGCAAAGCCCGTTAATGGAGTGGGAGAAAGGCCGATATCAATGACATCTATTCCGGTGCTTAAAAGACCAGAAATTAAGGCATTTTTAAGCATCTCACCGCTCGTCCTGGTGTCCATCCCCACAACTACCCTCCCATCACCAAGAAAAGTGCCCAAAGCCTTTCCGACTTTTAGAGCAAGGTCAGGGGTTAATTTCTCGTTGACGACTTCCCGTATACCGCTTGTCCCAAAGTACTTTCCCATGAGGATCACCTTTTATGAATGCTAAACGCTAGGGAGTACAAGGACAAGTTAAAAAGATTTTTTATTCTGCCTCCATCAAAATCTTCTCACATATGTTTTCTTTTCAACAACTCTACCCTCTTCGAGCTTATAAACATCAACTTTATCCATCCCCATCGTTTCGCGCTTATAAGCAATCAGATAATCCACAAAATCTTTGAGGGCGTATCTAAAGAGGGAATCCCTAAGATACTTGGGCTCGTATATGATAATAAGCTTGTCCCTATGTTCTGATATGAACGAATAATACCTAGCCCTCTCCGATTTTGGCCTGGAGAGGAGTGAATAGAGCAAATAGCCGTCAAATCCAACTCCCTCTTCAATGCTCCCTATAAACACATTTTCTGGATAGTCAATCTCAAAAGGTAGGTATTCCGCAAGAAAAACTTTGCCTTTAGAAAGCCACGAGTTAAGAAATATCTTTGCAAGCTTCCTAGCATCCCCCGTAAGTAAAACCACACCTTTTTCAAGGCTCGCTATCTCCTTAAGCATGTTCCCCCTCCACTTGGTAGAGCTAAACCCCTTAAAAACCTGAGGCTGTTATCCAAAAATGACCATAAAGTATATATTCCCTTATTCTCACCCCCATACGATAACCCCCTGGAGGTTGAACTAATGAAAAATAGAGGATTAACAGTGCTTTTAGTAGGAATTTTACTATTTAGCGTTGCTGCAAGCGGCTGTATAGGCGGAGAGACAACAAGCACGCCCCAATATGAAGGAAAAATCGCACTGGTTTATGACGTCGGTGGAAGAGGTGACTTAAGCTTCAACGATATGGCATACCTTGGAGCCTCAAAGGCCGCAAAGGACTTCAACCTTGAACTTAAAGAGGTACAAAGCAACAGTGAGTCCGATTACTTACCAAACCTTAGAAGTTTGGCCCAAAAGGGCGACTATGACCTCATTATCGCAGTTGGATTCATGATGGAGGATGCCGTAAAGCAGGTGGCAGAGGAGTTCCCCGACCAGAAGTTTGCCATCGTTGATGGGTATATCCCAGATAAGCCAAATGTCGTGAGCATTCTCTTCAAAGAAAACGAAGGTTCTGCTTTAATCGGAGCTTTGGCCGGGCTAATAGCTGCAAACGACGGTAAAGACAAAGTAGGTGCTGTTCTTGGTGTTGAAATCCCACCACTCTATAAATTCGAAGGCGGTTACATGTTCGGTGTTGCCTGGGCTGAAGATTACTACAAACAAAAAACTGGAAAGGACGTTGATATCAAGGTCTTATACACCTATACCGGTGCTTTTAACGACCCTGCAAAGGGTAAGACCGCTGCTCAAGCTCAGCTTGGACAGGGAGCATGGGTTATCTACCAGATAGCAGGTGCGACGGGATTAGGTGTATTTGATGCGGTCTATGAATACCTCCAGAGCCAAGGAAAAGACATGGGGCCACCATTTGCCGTTGGTGTCGACTCAGCGCAAGACTGGATTAAGCCGGGAGTTATAATTGCCTCAATGATGAAGAGAGTTGACGTCGGTGTCTACAAGGCTGTAGAAAGTGTCGTCAAAGGAACATGGAAAGGAGGAGTAATGGAGCTCGGACTAAAAGAGGATGGTGTTGGAGTAAGCAGCATTGATGATGTTAAGGAGATGTTCAACTCATTGCCAGAAGACGCCAAGGAGCAGAAACTTAAAGAGCTCGGCCTTAACAGCGAGGATGAACTCTTCGCCAAACTTGAAGAGACAAGAAACCAAGTTCCGGACTGGATTTGGCAAGCGGTGAGCGAGCTTGAAGAGAAGATCAAGAGCGGAGAAATAAAGGTTCCAATGGCAACCACAAAAGACCAGATAGAAGCCATAAGAAACGCCGAAACCTGGCAAGAGATGGAAGAATTAGCGAAAGAATGGGAAAGCAGCTGATTTTTCCTTTCTATATTTTAAATTTTACAGCTCCTTGGAGGTGCATTCATGGAAGAAGTTCCAATTATCGAAATGAAAGGAATCGTCAAGGTATACCCAGATGGTACAAAAGCATTGAAAGGTGTTGATTTTTCCGTAAAAAAAGGTGAGATTCACGGTTTATTGGGAGAGAATGGAGCTGGAAAAACAACCTTAATGAAAATCCTCTCCGGAATGCTCCATCCAACAGAGGGTAAAATCTTTGTTAATGGAAAAGAAGTGAGATTTAAGAGTCCTGCCGATGCCCTTGCAAATGGAATCGGCATGGTTCACCAGCATTTTACTCTTGTTGATGTTTTTGATGGACTTCACAATATCATACTCGGAATGGAAGGTCATGGTCTTTTCTCAAAGATAGATGTTGAGAAAGCGAAGGAGAAGTTGCAAAAACTCATGGATGAGTTAAATTTCCAAGTTCCTCTTGACGTGCCAGTTGAAAAACTCCCAGTCGGTGTCCAGCAGAGAATCGAAATACTAAAAACCCTCTATAGAGACGTCGATGTCCTCATACTTGATGAACCAACAGCAGTATTGACACCGATAGAGGTTAAAGAGCTCTTTGAGGTCCTCAGAAAGCTAAAGTCCCAGGGCAAAACGATAATATTCATAAGCCACAAGCTGAGGGAAGTCATGGAGATAACCGACAGGGTAACCGTTCTAAGAAAAGGAGAGCTAATCGGGACTGTCAATACAAGAGAAACAACTCCAAAAGAGCTCGCCAAAATGATGGTTGGGAGAGAGGTTGTTCTCAAAATAGAGAAGCCACCGAAAGAAGCTGGAAAGCCCGTGCTTGAAGTAAAAGACCTGTGGGTAAAGGGAGACAGAGGGGAAGACGCAGTAAAAGGGCTGACATTTGAAGTGAGAGCCGGAGAGATATTCGGTATAGCCGGTGTAGAGGGCAACGGGCAGACCGAGCTTATAGAAGCAATAAGCGGGTTGAGAAAAGTAGAAAAAGGCAAAGTAATTCTCAACGGGAAGGATATAACCGGCAGGCCACCGAGGGAGCTTTACGACCTTGGAATGGCACATATCCCAGAAGATAGAATTCACATGGGTCTTGTAATCGAAATGAGCGTGGCTGAAAATTCAATTCTTGGACTCCACTGGAGAAAGGCCTTTAGAGGGCCGTTGGGACTTATAAGGTGGGACAAAGTTAAAGAACATGCTGCAAAACTTGTGAGGGACTTCGAGGTTTCCGTCCCAAGTATAGAAGCCCCCGCAAAGAGTCTAAGTGGAGGAAACCAGCAAAAGCTCATAGTTGCAAGGGAGGTTAGCAAAGAGCCGGAATTTATAATTGCCTCTCAGCCAACGAGAGGTGTAGATGTTGCATCAACTGAGTACATAAGAAACTACCTCATAAAGCTCAGAAACGAAAACAAAGCAGTTCTTTTGGTTTCTGCAGACTTGGATGAGGTGCTGCAGCTCAGTGATAGAATGGCAATAATCTACGAGGGCAAATTCGTGGGTATAGTCAAGCCCGAAGAAGTTACTGAGGAGCAAATAGGACTGATGATGGGAGGTATCAAGAATGAGAGTTGATATCAAAGGGTTCACAAAGCCACTTGTAGAGAGCCTAGTAGCAATAGTTATTGGAATCTTAGTAGGTGCGATTATACTGGCATTCTCCGGATACAGCCCAGCTGAAGCATACATAGCACTTTTCAACGGAGCTTTAGGCTCAAAGTACGGATTAGCCATGACACTGAGCTCCGCAACTCCCATAATACTAACAGCTTTGACCTTTGGAATAGGAGCGAGAACAGGGCTTTTCAATATCGGTGGAGAAGGTACGGTGTATTTCGGAGCGATAATGGCAATCATACTAACAAATCTCTGGGGAAACGTTTTAATGGGCCTGTTTGGTGGAATACTAGCAGGAATGGCCTGGATGGCAATTCCAGCAATTCTAAAGGTTCTAAGAGGAGTAAACGAAGTTGTATCCACCATCATGCTTAACTGGATGGCATACTTCATAGCCCTTTACATCGTCCTGCAGAAAATACCTAACCCAGAAGACCCGAATAAGACACTGGCAGTTCCGGTGAGCGCAAGATTCCCAATAATAATGAAAGGAACCGAGCTTTCATGGGCATTTGCGATTTCCGTAATAGCGGCCCTCATAACGTACTACATCTTATGGCACACGGAACTGGGCTACGAGCTCAGAGTGAGCGGGTACAATGAGAGAGCAGCCCGCTATGGTGGAATAAATCCGAAGAAAGCAATTATATGGTCATTCTTACTTGGAGGTATCATGAGCGGCCTTGCTGGAGCAACAGAAGTCATGGGGAGGCCCCCAAGCTATGCAATAAGCCAGGGAATGGCGAACATATACGGCTATGGATTTGATGGAATAGGGGTTTCCCTCGTAGGAAGAAATCACCCGCTTGGAATAATATTCAGCGGCATCTTCTTTGGAATGCTTAGAGCTGGAGCAACAAGCATGCAGATTGAGGCAGGAGTGCCATTAGAGATGGTAAAAGTTGTCCAGGGAGTTATAGTTGTGACCATTGCAATTCCAGGACTTTTAGACCTTCTAAAGAAGGTGGTGAGAAGATGATCGAGGCAGTTATTTCAATACTTATTGGAGCACTGACGGCCATGGTTCCACTAGTGCTTACAAGCGTGGGGGCTACAGTGAGCGAGAGAGCAGGTGTAGTAAACATAGGATACGAGGGAATAATTCTCATGAGTGCCTTCTTCGGAGCAATATTCGCAGAAATCACAGGCAATCCCTGGATCGGTCTTATTGGTGGGGCTTTTGTGGGCATGCTCCTTGGAATGCTTCACGGATTTATCACAGTCTACCTGAAGGGAGACCATGTAATTCCCGGTATAGGTGTAAACCTCCTAGCACTGGGTGTAGTTGCCTTTGGAATTACAGCATACTGGGGAACTGCCGGTCAGCACCAAGTTCCAACGAACGTTAGAGTTGCGCCGATAATAAACACTCCATACGGAAGCCTAAGCCCAATGGTTCTCATAACAATTGCCATAGCAATCTTAACCCACTGGGTTCTTTTCAGAACTCCATTAGGGCTTAGAATAAGGGCAGTGGGTGAAAATCCTGAAGCAGCGGATGCTCTTGGTATAAACGTCGAACGCTACAGATTCCTAGCCACAGTCTACGGGGCAATGCTTGCAGGTCTTGGAGGAGCCTTCATGAGCGTTGACTGGCTTGGAACTGTCACAAAGCAGCTTTCAGCAGGTAGAGGATTTATCGCCCTAGCAAACATGGTGTTCAGCGGATGGAACCCATTAAGGGCTCTCCTTGGTGGATTCATCTTCGGATTCTTCGATAATCTCTCAGTGTGGGTAAGAACGAATCCAGAAATCCAGAGAATCGTCCCATGGCAGTTCGTTGCTACACTTCCATATCTAGTGACATTGATCATTGTGGCAGGAATAATAGGAAAAGTAAGGCCTCCAAAGGCCGATGGAAAGCCCTACAAGAGAGAGTGAGCTCTTTCATTTTTTTATTATTACTCCCACAGCTGTCCCAAGGGTAATGCCGACCACGAGGGCGAGGAGGATATACGTTGTGTTGAGGTTTGGTTGCTGAAATACCTGTCCTTGCTGCGGAGCACAGCTTCTAAATGCTGATGCTACGCTGGCCGAATTTTGAGTTAAAATATCAGTGTAGTCTTTTCCGCTCCACATGATCGAAACTTCGACCGCTGGAACCCCAGTTCTTTTTGAAAGCTCAAGGGCGGCACTCTTTAACGGTTCTGGGGACTCCTCTGAGTAAACTATTACATCAACCGTTTTTGCAACATCAAGGAGCTCATCCACACTCTTGGCCGGCACCTCTTCTTCAGGCAGGATAGAGCCGACCACCACAATTCCCATCCACTCCAGAGCATACTGTTGTGAGGGAAGCTCTACTAATGCCTTCTTTCCTTCCAGACCCAGTTTTTGGTAGGCTAAAACAACCCCCTCAACCTTTGCCTTAAATTCTAAAAACCGGCAATCATAAGCCGAGAATCCCAAGGCGTCTTCCACAGCCTTTGCTATGGCAAGGGCATTGTAAGGGTCAAGCCAAATGCCGTGTGGGTTGTGCTTGTTGTTATACCACCTCTCGGGGAGATAGCGGAAGCCATATTTTTGATAATCCCCTATCCCAAGAACTTTTCCTTTCAAGATGCCTTCCTGCTCGAGCTCCTCTATTTTCTCTTCAGCTGGCAGGTGGCCAAGTGTAACTATAACGTCTGCCCTTTGGATTCCCTCAATCTGCTCCGGTGTAAGCTGATATTGATGTGGATCCACGCCCGGAGGAACAAGATATTCCACCTGAACAGCGTCCCCAAAGGCTTCCCTGAGTATCTCTGCTATGGGCGCTATGCTTGTAACAACTAAAGGCTTTTCCTGGGCAACAGTTAATGGAGAAAGAAGGATAAGTGCAAACAGCATTGCCACTACCTTTTTCATTTTAGGTCACCCTAACAGAATTGATGCATTGTATTTTAAAGTTTTGCAGCGGGTTTAAATATACCAAGACTAAAAACAGCATGATGCTTATGAAAAGTAGGATACTTGCTTTCCTTCTTGTTCTGCTGTTGGCATTGAGCCTTAGTACATACCAGCGAGATAGCGTTTTAGTGAAAATAAATCCGAACGAGGAACTTCTGTCCATTGTTTACTACCTCGCATTTGGGCATGATGAGTTTGTAATCCACAGAGGGAAGTACATCAGCGATGTAGAGAAGTGGTTTGGAGCGTACAAAAACCACAGAGCGGTGGAGGTACTTAGGGAATACTTCAAAAATGCAAAAAGAATTCCCGAGAAGGACTATCTGTTATTTGTTCTTGATGCATATCTTCTGCAGTTCTCAGAGCCACCTGAAATGAAAAGAATCTACACAGAATGGCAGGATCAGGAGCTTGACAAAATAGTGGATGCTCTGAGGGAGTTTTCCAGGGATACAAACTTCATAGAATTTTTCAGGAAGCATGAAAACTACTACAGCGAAGACCTGGAAGTTTACACCTCTGCTATAGCCCTGCTTCCTCCAGATGAATTCATGAAGTCATATATGAACTCAACCAAAGTTCGGTTTGAGTTTCATTTTCCCTATCTGGTATGTATTCACGGGCACAGCTTCAGAGAAAAAATAAGCGAAACGGTAATCTACGGCTCCGGAGGAATGCATCCATTAGTCAGAAGAAACCCTCCCCAAACATACTGGGGCTTTCTTAGGGCAAAGGACACAGTTTTTGGGCTTCCACTAAATAGTGTTTACGTTAACAACTCAGAATTTGACAGAGTGTGGATTTTGGAGTTTATCTACCACGAACTTGGGCACGACTTAACCTCACCCAAGCTCGGCGAGTATTATGGATACAAGGTGAGACCCCTTAGGTACCTTGAAGACACCATAGAAGAGGATATGCCTTACTTGGCAACATACGACATCCACTTCTGGGGCGAAGCAACAATGATATACGAAAGTTTTGCAGATGGCTGGGCATACTTTGCCCTGAGTAGAATAAATAAGGACTATGCAGAACTCTCTCTGGAGATGCAGAAAGCATGGGGAGAATTTTGGATCGAAGAGGTTGTAGAGCTCTACGAAAAATACGCCAGAATTGCCGTTGAAAACAACAAGCCTCTAGACGAGTACATGCTTAACATTTTGACGGAGTTAGCCCAAAAAGTGCCTGAAGAGAAGGCAAAAGCCCTTTATAAGGAAAGAGTACCCGTGACTCCTTTGAGAGCCTTGGATGATGTGGTAAAGGAAGGAGAAGTGCTCATAGTCTACGGCACGCAAAATCCGGACAAAAGTGGTGTGGATTACGACAGGAAAACCGCGGAAATAGTTAGAGATTACCTCCAGAGGTTTTATTCCCAGTGGACAGGAGAGATAAAGGTAGAAGTTAAGAGCGACCTGGAAGTGACCGACGAGGATTTAAAGAAGGATCTGATTCTCATTGGAGGTCCAGCTAGTAACAAAGTCGTCGATCAGCTGGATGAAGGCTTTCCCTTGAGATTTGTGTTTTCAAACGGAACATGGATTCTGGAGAAAAATGCTGAATTCAAAAACGTCAGAACGTTTCTAATAACGGATCAAAATATAAAAGAAATCGAATTTACCAGCAAAACCTATAACTCACCCCTTACATCTCTAATAATGGCAATACAAAACCCATATCGGCAAGACAACTACATAATATGGATCGCCGGGACGGATAGATACGGAACAAGAAGGTATAAAAATCCAACCTACTACCTACTAAGCTACCAAATATATGATGGAAGAGTCATTGAGGACGGATTTTACTCCTGATCCTCGCTGTTCTTTCCATTCTTTATGTATGGCTTGCCTATTGCTATGCTGAAGCCTTTGAAGGAGTCATCCTTGCGGTGGAACTCTATAGCCAGCGGCAGATTGTTATCTTCATTTATCACTATTCTAACGATTCTGGCGCGCGAATGGTCGTTCAAATATTCTTCCTTAAGCTTGTCATAATGCTCCAGAGCTTCGTTTATAGCGTCCTCGTGCATGTTGTAGATTTCCCTGGAGTAGTTGCTGTGCTCCCTTATTGATTTTATCACATCCTCCTTATCCAAGGTATCACAACCTCAGGCTTTGCGCCAGGATTGCCCATCCCATTTAAATATTTTTCTCATCTGGGCAAATTTTAAAGCCTCTTCAAGCTTTTCCTTCGGAACCTCCATACCGTGGAGCTCTTTGAACAGCTCAACTATTTCATCTGCAGTGAGGGCTTCCTTTTCCTCAAACAGGTTGCCCACAAGGTTTATCATATCCTCAACAAAGTTCCATGGGAAGACTATCCATGCCCAGTCAATTTCTTCCCCAAAGTAATCTGGCTTAAACTTTGAGGTTTTTATCGTCAAAAGAGTTGCAACTTTTATTTCAGCTGGATTTTTGCTCTCAATGTAACTCTTTGCCAAGGTTAAGCTTTCTCCAGTGTCCGCTATGTCATCAACTATCAGAACTTTCTTACCTTCAAAATTGTATTGCGTGCCGTACTTAAGTTTGGCTTTCCCATCTGGAGTTGCCGTGACCCCCCAGTGCTCAACCTTAATGCTGACGAGGTCTTTAATGCCCAAATAGTCACAGTAAAGCCTCGCTGCAACCCAGCCGCCTCTTGCAAGGCCCACAACAACGTCTGGCATCCATCCTTCTTCAAGAATCCTGATAGCTCCTTCTTTGGCCCACTTCTCTATATCGTCCCAAGAAGCTAGGTATGCTGGAAACTTCTTCATGATTTCCCTTACTGGCGTTAATGAAAAGGGAGTATTTAAGCTTTTCCCGAAGAAGGCATACATCTATACTATCTCCAAGTGGAAGTGGAAGGTTGTCGAAGTTGTCACCCAGATAAAAGACTTCAAAGTAGCAAGGAGCTGATGGAAGATCCGGAGATGAAGAGGCACGGCAAAGACGTGAGCAAGCTCATACAGCGTCTCATCAAGGAGAGGGCCTTTGAGGTAAAGAGGATAAACGAGGAGAAAGCCTTAGAGGAGGCGAAGGACTTCATCGAGAAGGAGTTCGGCATCGAGATAATCATCAACCCCGAGGAGGACAAAGGAGGAAAGAAGAAGACGGCGATGCCGCTGAAGCCGGAGGTGTTTGTTGAGTGAGGGTCTCTTTTCTTTTTAGTTTGTTTTGTTAGCCTCCTGAAGCAACCGTTTGCACTTCCCGTTCATTTCATTCAGCCCGTTCACGATGTTCTCGTAGGTGGGTGGATAAACATAGGTAAAGTTCATGATCGCATCAATACCCCTATTGACGAGAGATACATCTTTGTTGGTCATGTTCCCGCTTTGGATGGACGAGTACACCACATCAAGAAGCTTCACGCAGTCCCCGCCAGAGGGAGCCAGAGTACCATCTTCGTATCCTAGCCAAGCCCCCAAGTAATCTACGTTCATCTCCAGCTTTGAAAGGGAGTATTTTGTGTTGTTTAGCTCAATAAGTAGGGCGAGTTCTGATTTATTATTTTGAGGACTGTCCATAAGCCTTTTCACGAGTTTTGCATGATGCCTGACCTCGAAAATTTCGTGAGTGAGCTGAGAAGTCACAAGAGTTTCCTTTATACTCTTCTGTTCTTCTCTCAAACGCTCGTTTTCGCGTGAGACCGACCAAAGCTGGGCAATCAAAAGAAAAATAATGAAAAGGTACAATGCATCCCTTACCCCAAGCCTCATAGTATCACCCATGTGTTACGTATATTGGTATATTAGTGTTTATAGTCCTCACCTTTGTGGCATAAATGTATTCCCAGTAAACGGGAACCTTATAAAATGCATAAACTGGCGCCATGCCCCCGTCCCCTTCTTGGTATTCTATTATGACACCCTCAACGTTTATCCTATCGCCCGCATCCGACAATTCAACATTGTCAAATATAAATCTAACGCTTTAAGTATTAGGTACAGATGTCCTTTCAAAAATTCCACTCCGAAACGAGCCGCCTTTGCCTCCCGACTGGTTGCATATTGAAATACTCGAACGCTTCCGTGTACTCAGGTTCGCGCCTCTAGAAGAGGGCATGAACGTCCTCGAAACCGGCTGTGGCGCCCATGCAATAACAACAGTTCCGCTCGCTTACCTCGTTGGTGAGACCAGCAGAGTAGTTGCCGTGGATAAAGCCCGCTGGCTAACGTCTGCAGCGGGGGCTGAAGCACAGGATACTCTCCATAAAACTCGACGCAAAAGAACTGCCCTTTCCATTCAAAACGTTTGATCTAGCCGTTATCGTCCACGGGGTCAGAAGCTTGAAAAACGAGGAAACCATCGTCAAAGTCATCTCAGAGATGCTCCGCGTTTCCGAGAGGATCTTCATAGCCGAGACCCTCCCAATAGCAAACAACGAACGCCAAAAGGCACACCTTGAACTGTACAACCTGAGGCAGGAGATATTCGAAGCCCTGTTCGGCGAGAAGGACGATCTGCACTACTTCCCGCTGGAAAAGCTGGAGGACTTCGTGGAGCGCGCCGGAGGAAGGATCGTTGAGAGTGGAACCTTTGAGCCCAACCTGCCGCACTACCTCGCATACATACCGCGGGAGTACGTAGCGCAGATAAAAGATGAGAAAAAGCGCTCTGAACTCCTGAAGCGGTGGGACAGGGCCTACAAAAAGTGGAAGAACGGGGCCGAACACCTGCCCGTGGGATGGCTGGTTGCCGAAAGGTAAACCAGCCGAAAATCTTAAAATTAATAACGTGATATTAAATATCATGATACTAAAATTCATTGATCGGGAAGAGGAGCTCCATGCACTTGAGGAGCTTTACGCCCAGGACAAGGCTCACCTCATCATCATCTACGGCAGGAGAAGGATTGGAAAGACCGAGCTCGTGAAGCAGTTCATAAATGGAAAGAAGGCCTTCTACTTCTTAGCTAAAAAAGAGCCTATGGAGCTTGAGCTTGAACGGCTCATAAAAGCGTTCAACAGGAAGTTCAACGTCTTCATCGAGGCAAGGAATCTTGAAGAGTTCTTTGAGAGAGTAAAAGAGTTCGGAAAGATAGCCTTCGTAATAGACGAGTTCCCCTACTGGGTTGAGGAAGATAAGGGGATTCCCTCGACGTTTCAGTACATCTGGGATGAGGTGCTGAAGGACTCAAAGGTTTTCCTCACTCTGCTCGGCTCTTCGATCTCGACGATGGAGAGCCTTATGAGTTACAAGAACCCGCTCTACGGCAGGAGGACGGCCCAGATAAAGCTCTGTCCTCTTGAATTCTTTCACCTGAAGGAGGCTTTCCCACGCTACAGCTGGGAGGAGCTCGTTAGGGTCTATGGAACTATAGACGGAATTCCAGCTTACTTCCAGTACTTCGATGACTCTCTTCCAGTGGAGAAAAACATCGAGAACAACTTCTACAATAAGGTGAGCGTCCTCTATGAAGACGCCGAGAGGTTGCTGAAAGACGAGCTGAGGGAACCGATTACGTACCTCAACATCCTGAAGGCCATAAACGACGGAAAGACGAAGCTCACGGAGATAGCTAATGAGACAAGGGTCGCTGTGACGAACCTCCCAAAGTATCTCAAAGTCCTCGAGACCCTCGACCTCGTGAAGAAGGAGTACCCGATAAACCAGAGAAAGCGCGGGCGCGGCGTTTACAGGGTGAAAGACTTTTACTACTGCTTCTGGCTCCGCTTTGTCTACCCCTACCGCGATGACATAGAGATCGGAGCAATAAGCTTCGAGGATTTCCAGAGCGACTTCAACCGCTACCTCGGCGAGGTCTTCGAGAGCGTTGCTGGACAGTTCCTAATAAGGATGAACCGTCTCGGAAAGCTGCCCTTCAGGTTTACAAAGCTCGGAAGATGGTGGCACAGGGGGGAGGAGATCGACTTAGTTGCCCTCAACAGCATCACCGGGGAAGCGGGGTTTTTCGAGGCCAAGTGGAAGAACTTGAGCGAAAGGGAAGCGAGGGGGATCCTGAAAGACCTTGAAAGAAAAGCGGAGCTCACGGGAATATCTGGGAGCCACTTCGGACTGATCGGGAAGAGAGTGGAAGGAAAGGAAAACCTGAGGGAAGAGGGCTACATCGTCTTTGACCTCGAGGATTTCAACGAAGTTAGAGAGAAAGGGCGCTGACTATCCTCTCAATAACCTCCTCGCCACCTCAGTGTAGAGTGCCGGCATCTTGCGGAGCGAGTCTATCTCAACGTACTCATTCGGCCCGTGAATGTTGCCCCCTTTCGGCCCAAAGTCTATCGCCTTCACCCCATAAGGCGTGAAGAACCTTGAATCCGCCGCCCCGGGCCCTTCTACGGGTTCGGCTTTCTCACCAAAGTTTTCAAGCGTTTCAAGCATTGCCCTCACTATCTCGTCCTCCGGGTGGGTAAAGAGATACCCGGCTTTCTCGTTATTGCTTACAGTAACTTCCGCTTCCGGTATATTGAAAGCCAAAACCTCCTTTATTGTGGTCTCGATGTCTTCATGAGAATGGCTCATTGCCCTTATATCGAGCCTCAAAACATGCTTACCGCCATTAAACGAATAGAGGTTGGGCGTTATCGATACTCCATAGTCGCTGTACTTTTCCGGCTTTATAGGCGCTCTCACCAGAGGCACTATCGCCTTTAAAAGCTTCGTTAAGCCAATATCTGCTTCAACTTCATCTCCTTCTCCCGGCTCAAGGTACTTGAGCGTTACCTCACTCGGCACAACGTTTCCTTTGAGGAACTTTCCTTCAAGAGAGACTGCCAAAACGTTTGAATTCCTCAAAAAGTGCGAGAGTGCTATCATCGGGTGAGTATCAACTCCAGGAAGGAAATAAGCAGCGTGCCTTGTCTCAATAACCGGGGTGCTTATCTTAAAGGTTCTCTCTTTTAGAAATCCCCTTACCCTGACTTTTTCAGAGGGTACGCTTATGGTGACGCCAAACCCCTTTCTCCTGCGTATTATGGGCTTCATGCCAATGCCGTCTGCATTGATCATATATTCCGGAAGTTTATTTTCGCTCTTCAGCTTTTCAGCAATGTGCATTGCAATTTTTCCACCAATTTCTTCATCCCCAGTAAAGGCAAACAGAATCTTCCCCTCAAACTCCATTTTTGAGAGCTCCTTCAGTGCGAACATTATCGCAGCCACGTTTCCCTTGTCATCGGCGCTTCCCCTCCCATATGCTCTGTTGCCTTTAATGGTTAGCTCAAACGGTTCGGTTTCCCACTCTTCTCTGTTTACGGGAACTACATCAAAGTGGGCCATGAAGAGGAGCTTTGGCTTTCCACTTCCGATTTCACCACAAACTGCATAATAGCCGCCCTTTTCTATCAGCTCAGCTTCAATGCCCCAGGAGGACAGTGTTTCCATTATAAACTTCGGGCAGTCCTTTGGGGGTTTTATACCTTTTGCCGGGTCGTTCGTTGTGTCAAATCGTACCAGTTCAGAAAGGAGTTCAACAACATCCATAGACAACACCATTAAGATATTCATCGAAATGATATTTAAGAATTTCCACACCAACTATAGCCGGTGGTGAAAATGAAGCCAAAACCAATGCTCTTTGAGGACATACCAAACGAGGTCATAGCGGCTGAAGAAGGAGATGAGGGAGTGGACGAAGAAACAACGGTAGAGCAGTTTTTTGCCGAGAGCAAGGGCAACACACTGTATTTCTCCTACGCAACCACAAACGCAAAGATAACCATAGGCATAACCCACGATAAGGCAAGCCTTGAAGAAATGGTAAAAGCAGCAAAAGAACTCCTGGCAGAGTTCAAAAAGAAAAAAGAGTAATCAAACGTTTATTCTTTTCCATATTGTCCCCTGAGGAGTATCTTCAAGCTGGATACCAAGCTCTCTGAGCTCGCTCCTTATTTTGTCTGCCAGCTCAAAGTTTTTCTGTTTTCTAAGTGCACTTCTCACTTCAACTAAGAGCTCTATTAGCTCTTCCTCTTTTGTTTCTTTAGCCTCTTTGAAGTAGTCCTCGAATATCCCGAAGACCTCACTTATCATCTTGAAGAACTCAAGGGCTTTTCTGAGAACGCTTTCCTTTGGCCTCTCAACCCTCTCCAGATACCTGTTTACGGCATTTGCCACCTCGAATATTGGCTTCATAGCTTCGGCTGTGTTGAAGTCGTCGTCCATTGCTTCGTAGAACTTCTTCCTTGCATCCCTCACCACTTCATAAAGCTCGAATTCCTCTTTGTCCCATCTGAACGGCGTTTCTGCCTTTTCAAGGGCTATTCTTATGTTTTCGAGTGTGTTGTAAAGCCTCTCAAGGTTGTTCTTCGCGTGCTGGATTCCCTCTTCCGTGTAATCCAACGGAGAGCGGTAGTGCTTCTGAAGGACAAAGAACCTGATGACCTCAGGCGAGTATCTCTGAAGGAGCTCCCTGATGGTAACAAAGTTTCCGAGGCTTTTGCTCATTTTCTCTCCTTTGACCATTACAAAGCCCGTGTGAAGCCAGTAGCGCACCCATTCTTTGCCCGTACATGCCTCTGTTTGAGCTATCTCGTTTTCGTGGTGCGGGAAGATTAGATCGTTGCCGCCACCATGAATGTCAAACTGCTCGCCGAGGTATTTGGTGCTCATTGTGGAGCACTCTATATGCCAGCCAGGCCTTCCCTCACCCCAGGGGCTTTCCCATTTGGGTTCCCCGGGCTTGGCTTTCTTCCAAAGCGCAAAATCTTCGGGGTTCTTCTTGCCCTCACCGGGTTCTACACGCGCGCCTTTGACAAGGTCATCGAGCTTTATCTTGCTGAGCTTTCCATAATCTTTGAACTTCCTTACCTCAAAATAGACCCCATCACTTCCCTCATAGGCATAGCCCTTTTCCTCAAGCTTCCTAACGAATTCAACTATATCCTGAATGTGCTCCGTTACCCTTGGATAAATGTCGGCAGGCTTTACCTTCAAAGCCCTCATGTCCTCAAGAAAGAGCTTCAAGAACTTTTCAGCCAGCTCTTTTGGGTCTTCCCCGGTTTCATTTGCCCTTCTAATAATCTTATCGTCTATATCGGTGAAGTTCATTACCATTAGAACGGTGTAGCCTTTATGCTCCAAGTATCTCCTGATAACGTCAAAAGCCACGTAAGTTCTCGCATGGCCGAGATGAGTGTAATCGTAAACAGTCGGCCCACACACGTACATTCTAACCTCGCCTTCTCTCAAAGGCTTAAACTCTTCCTTCTGCCCGGACATTGTGTTGTAAACCTTCACTCCAATCACCCAGAAAGAGTCCTTCGAAGTTTTTATTAGATTATCGCTTCCGGCAAGTGCAAAGCTTAAAAACCCCCTTCCATAATCTAAACCAGTTTTTGAAAAAAGGAAAGAGGAGGTTATGATTATGAAAGTTGCGAAGAAAGACGTGATAAGGCTCCACTACACCGGAAAGATAAAAGAAACAGGAGAGATATTCGATACCACTTATGAAGATGTTGCAAAGGAAGCCGGGATATACAACGAGAAGGGAATCTATGGACCGGTTCCAATTGCCGTCGGAGCTGGACACGTCATAAAGGGCCTCGATGAAGCTCTTGAAGGTCTGGAAGTTGGAAAGAAGCACACCATTGAGCTTCCACCGGAGAAGGCATTCGGAAAGAGGGATCCAAAGCTCATAAAGACCTTCACAATCGGCCAGTTCAGAAGGCAGGGCATCTACCCATTCCCCGGACTTGACGTGGAGATAGAGACCGACAGCGGAACAAAGCTCAAAGGAAGAATAATAAGCGTCTCAAGCGGTAGGGTTAGGGTTGACTTCAACCACCCATACGCAGGGAAAACCGTTATTTATGAAGTTGAGATACTTGAAAAGATAGACGACCCAATAGAGAAAGTGAAAGCCCTAATCGAGCTCAGAATCCCAAGGATAGACTTTGAGAAAGTGCAGATTGAAGTAGGTGAAAACGACGTCAAAATAGACTTCGGAGAGCAGGCAATAGACCCAAGAACCCTTGTCCTAGGAGAAATCCTTCTTGAGAGCGACCTCAAGTTCCTAGGATATGAGAAGATCGAGTTCAAGCCAAGTGTCGAAGAGCTCTTGAAGCCACCAGAAGCCAAAATGGAGGAAGAAATCGAGGAAGCCGAGGCCAAAGAAGAAGTAGAAGAGAAAACAGAAGAAAAAGCCGAAGAAACAAAAGAGGAAACCGAGGAGACAACAGAGACAGTAAAAGAAGAAAAAGCCGAAAAACAAGAGAAGAAAACAACCAAGAGAAGAACGAGAAGGACCTCCAAAGGACGCAAAAAGAAGAACGAGTGAGCCCTTTATCTTTTTTATTTGGTGAAGGCTTTGAGAAATGTTCTCCTCCTCTACGTTCTTGCCGGCTTTCTCATTGTGATCAACTATCGAGTAGGGGAAAACATCCACGAGTGGGCATTCTACGACGCCCTCTTCTATGTGGTTATACCCCTCATAGCCGCTTATCTGCTTGGTTTCAAGCCTCATAAATTAGGCTTTAAAATAGGACGAAGGGAAGGTTATATTTGGGCATTTGCTCTCTTTCTCCTCTCCTTCCCCATAAGCATTTATGCCTCTCATCTGGAAAGCTTCAGGGCTTATTACCCGATATTTGCCTACTCCTCCTGGAAGGACTTCCTCCTCAAGGAGCTCTTAATTGGCATCATCATGTTTGCCCATGAGGGGTTTTACAGAGGAATTCTCCTCTTTCCCGTGGCAGAGAAAAACGAGTGGGCTGGAATAATCGCCCAGAACATCCCTTATACCCTGGTTCACATAGGCAAACCACCGCTGGAAATTCCATACTCCTTCATAGCGGGGATAATCTTTGCGAAAATAGATTTAAAGAGCGGAAGCTTTCTGCCGAGCTTCCTTCTCCACTGGGCCGGGGCAGTTGTTTTTGACGTCCTCTGCACTATAGGGACTTGATAGTAATGGTACCGTTTACAGTAGAGAGCACAACCTCGTATTTACCGTTTCCAAGAACAGCGTTAAAAGATTTTGGACCATGGAACGGAGGCTTCGAAAGCTCTCCCGGAACTTCCGAATCTATTTTCCCATTGACAGCCGTGGCCTTAATTACGGCATCGGCATCTTTTGGAATGTAAGCTTCAATTCTTCCGTTAACCGTGGAAATCTTGATGTTATCGTTTATACGGGACAGCAGAGCTGTGATTGAACCGTTTACAGCAGATATTTTTTCGGCAGAAGTGTTTTCTATGGAAATGCTCCCATTTACAGTGCTAATTTTCCCTGCTTTTTCAACGTTCTTTATGGATATTGCGCCGTTAACGTTTCCAGCTTTTTCTATTTCAACTCCTTTCGGCACGCGGATATTGAAATTGACAGAACTCCCACCAATGCCAACACCAAAGGTCTTTTGCTGTTCAACTTTAATCGTAAACATATTTCCCTCTTTTTTGACCTTTATTTTTGGCTCAGCACCCAAAAGTCCCCATTTTTTCTCGGCTTTCAGCTGTATTGTTTCACCTTCGTAGCCTTCAATTCTTATGGCTCCGTTTATGTTTCCGATCTTTAGCTTTGTTCCTTCTCCCACTTTATATTCCCTCTCAACAACTTCAATCATATTCATCACCTCAATATAATATACTGTGGTCAAATAAGAAGAAAAATGTGGTCAAAACTGATCAGTTAGCTTTGCGGTTCCATAGCCCACAAAAAGAACTTTGTCCGGATCGAGGGCTTTGACTACTTCCGGCCTGTGGGTTATTATCAAAGCTGTTATGCCAGCTTCCCTTAGAATTTCACTCACCTTTTTGGCGACCCTCATGGCGGTGAGAGTGTCCAGATGAGCAGCAAATTCGTCCATTAGTAGAAGATTCGGCTTCTCCGCAAGTAAAGACGCTATCTTTGCCCTCTCCTTTTGGCCAGTGGAGAGCTCACTGAACTTTGCCCTATAAAGAACGGCATCACTCAATCCAGAACGGTTTAGAACTTCAACGGCTGCATTTAAATCCCCTATTTTTCTGTAAACGTGCTCCAAAATGCTTTCACTACCGAAGATAGGCTCCTGCTCTCCAGGCAGTAGGGCTGAGACCTTAACGTTCTCCGGCACCTTAATCTCTCCACTCGTAGGTCTGTATTTTTCTTCCCAATAGCCAAGTGCTGCACCAAGGAGAAGCCTAATGAGAGTCGTCTTCCCAGCTCCACTTGCCCCAACCACCGCAACTAACTCTCCGGGCTTGACTTCAAAGTTCAAGTTTCTCAAAACAGGTCTCTGTATTACCCTATGTCTAACTCCAAAGGCTTCCAGAAGGAACCTTATCTCCTCTGGAAGGCCCTTTATGTCCAGCTCGCTCTCAAACACCTTGCTGACGTTTTTAAACACTATCGACCCCTTCAAAGGCTCAACCTTTCCATAGCTCGGCCTCCACAGCCTTCCATCCTTAGGAGCATAGGGGTCTTCTTTGAGGAACCTTTCGATATATTCTTTTGCTTCCTCTGTTAGGGGATAGAAGAGCACGGGTCTTCCGCTTGCGGTTTCCCAGAGGAACTTAAACCCCACTTTCTCAAAAAACGGATTGAAGCGGGCCATCTGGGCTATAGTCTCGACAATGTGTTTTCTCTTTCTCATCTCGGGAATTCTTCTTTCGCTTATCCACTCGAGGGCAGCTTTAACGCTGAGCTGTCCAAGTCCATCGCTTCTGTAGTCGGGATGCACAACAACCCTCGCTATTCTGGCTCCAGCCGTGTTGCTTTCTCTTAAAGCCTGCCACTTAGCCTTCTCCCATAGCAAATGGCGTGCAATCTTTTTTGTATGCTTTTTCTTCAGTTCCTCATAGAGCTCCTTCATGATTCTCTCCGGCCAGAAAGAGGGTTTAAACCACTCCTCAGGAAAAACTTTCTCCCGTATGTTCTTCTCTATCCTCCCATCAGGCAAGCGACGGTGCATCAGTGGAATAGGTGGGTCAACTCTAACGTATGCCAATATTCTGGGCTCATATTCCTCCCGGTTTTCAAGCTCAAGGAGCAAAAACCGCGATGCTGGAGTGGAACCCTTAATCTCAAGGATATGAACGTCTTCACTTCCGCATACCGGGCAGGGTTGCTTCGTGTTTGCCTCGAAGATATGATTGTTCTCACACCTCCATAGGGCAACCTTCTCCTTTTGTGATGCGTAGTGATACTGCTCAAGCTCCGCTATTGCCTCAAAGTCTCTCTCATAAGTAGCTTCCCTCGCCCGGATTTTGTAAGTATAGAGAAGCTCTCCAGTCAGGGGAGAAAAGCGCTTTGCTTCGTACTCCTTTTCCCACAGGGGCCAGACCTTTATTTTGTCCCCTTCGTAAAACTTGTAGAGCTCATAATCATCAAAGTCAAGCACATTGTCTTTTTTGGGCTTGTTCTTGACGTGTATTTCCACTTCATCCCCCGTTACAAACCATTGAGCAATACCGCTCATGTAGAGCTTATATCTCTCCTCCGCTTCTACCTCAAGAATCCCAAACCACCTGTGCTTGAACCTAGGAACCTCACTGCCGACAACTTTTCCCCGGATTATCATTCAACCACCCAAGATATTTAGGCAATAGGATATTTAAGTGTTGAGCGAAACAATACGTTTAATAACGTTGAGGCATATATCTGAGCGGTGATGACTATGGAAGACCCATATATGTGGATGGAAAACTTAAACGATGAAAGAGTGATAGAATTCATAAGCGAAGAAAACGCCCGGTTTAGAGAATTTCTTGGAGACCTCCCGGATAAGTTAATTGAAGAGGTTAGGAACTACTATTACCTCCCGAACGTTGTAGAGGCACGCATAACAGATAGAGGAACGTTTGTGAGGGTAAACGAGAAGGGCAGGCAGATTATAAAAATTCTCGAAACAAACGAAGTTATAGTTGATTCCAAGAAGCTTGAAGAGGAGCTGAAGGATGAAATTCTCCTGCAGAGCTTCACTGTAGACAGAGAAGGAAAAAGATTAGCGTACAGCTTTTCAATAGGCGGAGCCGATGAGGGCATTACAAGGATAATTGACCTAGAGAAAGGCGAGGTAATTGAAGAGATAAAACCATCACTCTGGAACGTCGTTTTCCTCGATGATGGTTATTACTTCGCACGCTTCTATAGAAAGGGGAAGACACCAGATGGAGTTGATGCTCCTGCGGAGAGAATTTTCCTCAAAAAAGGCGGAGAAGAGAGAATGGTCTTTGGAGAAGGGTTAAGCTCAGGATACTTTATGAGCCTCCACAAGAGCAGCTGTGGTAACTATGCAATGATAACTCTCTCGTTTGGGTGGAACAGGGGCGAGATTTACTTTGGTCCCCTCGAGGAGCCGGAAAAGTGGAGAAAAGTGTATTCAAGCGAGGTTCCAGCATATCCAATTGACTACGTGGATGGAAAGCTCTACATCTACACAAGGGAAGGAAAGGGACTTGGCAAGGTAATTGCCATTGAAAACGGGAACGTAAAAGAGGTTATCCCGGAAGGTGACTTCCCACTGGAATGGGCAATAATCGTCGGAGACAAGATTCTCGCAGGTTATCTGGTGCACGCATCTTCACTGCTGAGGGTCTTCACACTCGACGGAGAGCTTATTGAGGAGATTAAATTTGACATGCCCGGGCAGGTTCACCCCCTCGACACCGACGGAGAAAAAGCGATATTGAGGTATGAGAGCTTTACAATTCCCTACCGCCTCTACCTCTTCAAGGAAAAACTCGAACTGATAGATGAGGTCAAAGTTGAGGGCAGCTTTAAGGTGGGCGAAGACTTTGCAACCTCAAAGGACGGAACAAAGGTGCACTACTTCACCGTAAAAGGAGAAAAGGATGAAAAGAAGGCATGGGTCTTCGGATACGGTGGCTTTAACATCGCTCTGAAGCCGAGGTTCTTCCCACATGCGATACCGTTCATAAAGCGGGGCGGAACTTTCGCGATGGCGAACCTTAGAGGAGGAAGTGAATACGGCGAGGAATGGCACAGGGCTGGAATGAGGGAAAACAAACAGAACGTCTTTGACGACTTTATTGCAGTCCTCGAGAAGCTCAAAAAAGAGGGCTATAAGGTCGCCGCCTGGGGAAGAAGCAATGGTGGGCTTCTGGTTTCGGCAGTTTTAGTCCAGAGACCGGACGTTATGGACGCTGCTTTAATAGGCTACCCCGTTATAGACATGCTTCGCTTCCATAAGCTCTACATCGGAAGTGTGTGGATTCCGGAGTATGGAAATCCAGATGATCCCAAGGACAGGGAATTCCTCCTCAAGTACTCTCCTTACTACAACGTCAAACCCCAAAAGTATCCGCCGACACTGATTTACACCGGGCTACATGATGACAGGGTTCACCCGGCACATGCGCTCAAGTTCGCAAAGAAGCTCAAAGACCTCGGGGCTCCAGTTTACCTCAGGGTGGAAACAAAGAGCGGACACATGGGGGCCTCGCCAGAGACGAGGATTAAAGAACTGACAGACCTGCTCGCTTTCGTTGTCAAGACATTAGGCACTAAAGTTTAGAGCCTAGGCGTTTTTGGACTCTTCTTTTATTTGTTTTTCACCTATCAGCTTCATAATCTTGCTGTGCAGCTGCTTGATTAGTTCTCGTCTATCCTCCATGAGGACAACGTCGCTCGCTCCGATTACCTCAAGGTTGAACGCAAATGGACTCGGAAGCTCGTTGTGTTCAATGATAATTTTTATCTTCCCCTCTTTCACCCAGCTCAAAAAGAGCTCCGCGTTTTCTATGTCCATTTTGTCTTCCATTATCTCGCGGTAGACCTCTCTGAGCAGAGGAAAATCAGGATAGTTCTTCTTGAGAAGCCTTAACAGGGTCTGCGCATTCAGCTGCTGCCGGCTCAGGCTCTTCTTCCTCCCCATGTACCTCCGGAGAATAAGCAATCCCCTGTTGGCAACGTGTCTAAACCTTCTCTTCAAAAGCTCCGTGTTGTCCAATGCCCTCTTTAAAGTCTCCCTCAAGTCCTCAACCTGAAACAGTCCCTTAATTTCCTCTTCGCTTAGAGACTTTTCCTTGGGGAGTATCAGCACGAATCCGTTGTCGCTTATTGCCATTCCCACGTTTGTTTTCTTCTTTTTGCTGATGAGGTATGCAAAGACCCTGCTAATGGCTTCATTAGCCCTCCTTCCTATCAGCGTGTGGAAAAAGTACTTAACCCTTTTCTCGTCAAAGACCTCTTCAACTAAAAGAACCTCATCATCTGGAATTATAGAATACTTCTCCTGCTCCCTAAAATACCCCAAAATTGCCTTTGCGGCTTTTTCATCGATTTGATACTTTTTCATGAGGAACCTCCTAGCCCTTCTGTTGTTTAAAAGTCCTTTAACTTCTCGTCTAAACCTCTGAACGTCCAAAGCTAAGTCAAAGCTTAGTGGCAGCATCTCAGAAAACCATGCCGGAATAGTGGGCTTTGCACCTTCTTTCGGCACAACGTATATTCTATTGCCCCGTGATTTCCTGAACTCATACGTCTTGCCAGCTAGAACAAATATATCACCGGGCATCAGCCTTTCGGCGAACTCTTCCTCAACGGTTCCTATGAACTTCTTATCAAGGGTGTACACTTCTATCTTTGCCTCATCCGGAATTGTTCCGGTGTTCATATAGTAGATCGCCCTCGTCATTTTGCCTCTTTTGCCGAACTTTCCTTCCTCCTCATCGAGCCAGATTTTTGCGTAAACATTCTTCTCCTCCAAGCCCGCATATTCTCCCGCAAGATAACGTAAAACGCTCATAAAGTCATCAAAACTCAGGTTGCGGTATGGATAAGCCCTTCTAACAAGGGAATATGCTTCCTTTATATCCCAGACCCTTTCAAGAGCCATGCCAAGAAGGTGCTGTGCAAGGACATCCAACGCGTTCTGGGGGATTTTTATTCTATCGAGCCTTCTATTCCTTGCGTTATGGGCTAAAACCGTACATTCCACCAAGTCATCCCTGTCCAGAACAAGGATAATTCCTTTGCTTACTTCATGCAATCGATGGCCTGCTCTGCCTATACGCTGCAGGGCCCTGTTTACGCTTTTTGGGGAACCTATTAGGACAACGAGGTCAATCGTTCCAATATCAATCCCCAACTCAAGTGATGTCGAGCTGACAACACATCGAAGCTCTCCTCTTTTCAGTTTCTCCTCCACCTCAAGCCTGACGTCTCTGGAGAGACTCGAATGGTGAGCTTCAATTAACTCGGCATATTTTGGAAACTTCTTCCTGAGATGGTATGTAACCCTTTCAGCACCGCTTCTTGTGTTTGTGAATATCAGTGTTGTTCTGTGCTGCTCTATAAGCTCGTCAAGCCTTTTATACAGGGCTTCACTGAGTTCATTTGCAGATGCGTAAACAAGGTCTTCAACAACGCTCTCAACCTTAATTTCAGTCTGCTTTGCAAAGCTAACATCAACTATAATGCCCGGCCTTGGACTTCCATCATCGTTGTAGCCAAAGACGAACTTGGCAACTTCCTCAAGGGGATGAATTGTAGCACTTAGTCCAATCCTAACAAAATCTCCGGCAAGGTTTTGAAGTCTCTCGAGGCTTAAGGCCAAATGAGTGCCCCTTTTGTTCTCAGCCAGAGCGTGGACTTCATCGACGATGACATATTTAACCGTCTTAAGTTTTTGACTGAACTTGGGAGCATTTAGGGCGATTGCCAGGCTTTCAGGGGTGGTTATTAAAATATGGGGCGGCTTTTTCACCATCTTCTGCTTTTCATAGCTTGAGGTATCGCTTGTTCTCACAGCCACTCTTATCTCTGGCAGCTCATATCCAAGTTCTCTATAAACTTCCCTTATCTCACTTAACGGCTCCTCAAGGTTCCTCCTTATATCGTTGTTCAAAGCCCTCAGCGGAGAAACGTAGAGAACGTAAATCTGATCTTCCAGCTTACCCTCTTTTCCAAGGAGGACAAGCTCGTTTATTGCGGCAAGAAAAGCCGATAGGGTTTTTCCACTACCTGTTGGGGAGGATATAAGAACATTTTCTCCCTTGTGAATTTCAACAACCGCGTATCTCTGAGGGGGAGTAAAAGTTCCAAACTTACGCCTAAACCACTCGCCGATAGGCCTGTCAAGGATTGCGTATATTTCCTCATCGCTGTATTCCCTGCTCGCAAACCTTATCATAGCCCTCGATAATCCTTTATAGCCGGACTTTAAAAGTTTTGATACGATTTTCGAACAGAATCATTTAAAGATCCAGAACTAAATTCCAACAGGGAGAGTCATGGAGAAGCTTAAAAAAGCCATTGAGGAATTTAACAGACTTCATGGAAGCGAAGCCCAGGCCAAGATAATAGAGATAAGAGACGATGAAGCGATAATTGAGTTTAAAGGCTATTTCTGCAAGACCTGTGGGCTTTTTGATTACTTTGAGGACATCAAATGGGAGGCTATGGAGTTTGAACTAAAAGTGGAGCCGGTTGAGGTCATTGAGGAGGAAGAAGATTTTGAAAAGGGAAGGTATGTGGTAAAATATAAAATTCACGCCAGAGAGGCGAGTGAATAAAGGAAGAGCACAAAGAAGACCAGCCCAGAGAAGTAAGCGACTGAGTGCGGAATGTTAAGGTGAAAGCTCCCATGCTGCCTCTTTGCCTTCAAATACATCGCTGTTGGCAGTATGCCTGCATAGAGAATTCCTCCAAAAGTTCCTGCCAGCCATAGGGCATTTACAAAGCTCTTAAGACCGGCAAAGTATATCAGCAAAGGTGGAAACACTGTTAATGCCCATGCATAAGACCTGTTCATCCGCAGGACATCTTTCATATTGTCCATCTCTGAGAGCGCCACACCTATATAGCTCGTGCATATTGCTGCAAGAGGCAATACAAGGCCCAGAATTCTGCCCAGACTTCCGTATAACCTCTCAAGTGCAGTTGTTGCGAGTTCAGGCGTATCTGCACCAAAGGCCCCTACAAATGAAAGAGCAAAGAAAGCGTAAAAAACCATTGGGACTAGGTAGCCTATAAATACTGCTTTTGTTGTTGTTTTCACATCTTCAAGTCCTTTAAGGAGCTCAGGGATTACCATGTGGCTGACATAAGCAAAAATCACAACTCCCAACCCATTTAAAGCTGCAGAGGTGTTGAAAGTAGATAAATTCTTCACATCAATTTTTCCGAAAACAAGACCTATCGACAGTGCAAGAACCAAAAGGAGGACTGCTGTTAGAGTTAGCTCCGCCTCGCCGGATACTTTAAGCCCCATATAGACTATCAAGCTCATTATGCCCCAGAAAGCTAAAGCAGCGAGTTCGGGTTTAACTCCAGTCAAGGAGGATAAAATATCGGCACTTCCTGCAATGTACGCTATGAGAGCCCCATAAGCCAGAGCGGAAATGCTGATAAACATTAAAGCTCCACCTATTTTTCCCAAGTGTTCTTCTGTGAGTTTTGAAAGGCTCTTTCCCGGAGTTTTGGACGAGACCTCAAGGACGAAGAGAGCCGTCAAAAGCGTCATTAGTCCTGCCAAAACCACGACCAAAACTCCAAGAATTCCCGCTTCCCTCAGTGCGTAAGGTAAGCCTAAAACACCCGCACCGATTTGAGTACCTATAAGTATTGCACTTGCCTCAGCGAGTGTCAGCCTCTTCATGTTCTCACCTGTTGTGAAAGGGATTTCATAGATATAAAAGACTTGCTATATGTAAAGAAAAGCTCTATAAAAGACAAATAAATACACTGGAGTATACTTACACGCATTAAAAGACATGAATTGCCGTTGCTTTAAAGCTCAGGTATACTTCGCTTCCCTCTTCAATCCCCATTTCCACAAGGGAAGAACGGGTGATAAAAGCCCTAAGCTCGATTCCACCAATACCAAGTGTTAACCTTACCAAAGACCCCAAATCTTCAACCGCCAGAACTTTAGCCTTGAATTCGTTTCTTGCAGAGGTTTTTATGGGTTCGCTGGATATGACAATATCCTCAGGCCTTATTCCAATTCTCAGCTTGCCTTTAAATTCTCCCGGCAGCTCTATTGAAATCCCGTTTGCCCTTAATACTCTCCCCTCCGCAATCCCTTCGATTATGTTCTCAAATCCAAGAAACCTTGCGACTTCCTCATTTTTGGGCTTGGAGAAAACTTCCCTGACTTCTCCGGTTTGGATTAACCTACCGTTCAGCATTACGCCAACCCTATCCCCAAGGCTAACAGCTTCCTCGAACGAATGCGTCACGTGTAAAGCTGTAAAGCTGAGCTCCTTTCTCCAGCGCTTCATTTCCTGAATTAACCTAGCCCTTGTTTGGACATCCAGATTCGCAAAGGGCTCGTCAAGGAGTATTAAACTCGGCTCCAGCACCAAAGCCCTGGCTATAGCCACTCTTTGGGCTTCACCGCCGCTTAATGTTTTTGGTTTTCTGTGCAAAAGGTGAGAAATTCCAAGGATTTCTGCTATCTCCTTAACCCTCTTTTCAATTTCATTTTTCGGGACTTTTTTAAGCTTTAGCCCGTAGGCTATGTTATCGTAAACCTTCATATGGGGAAAGAGAGCGTAGTTTTGGGGTATGTAGGCTAGGTTTCTCTTCTCCGGTGGAAGGAAGGTTACATCAACCCCCTCAACAAAGACTCTCCCTGAGTCAGGAATGAATATACCAGCAATAATTTCAAGGAGAAGGGTCTTTCCAGCGCCACTGGGTCCCAAAATTACGAAGTACTCCCCCTTCTTAACCTCAAAATTGGCATCTCTAATTCTGAACTCTTTCCAGTCTTTGCTAACGTTCTCAACCCTAAGCATTTCTCGACCTCCCTACAAGCCACCTTAGAACAACGAAGATGCCCAAGCTGAGCAGCACAAGGATAACAGAAATCGGCCTTGAAGCCCTCAAGCCATAGTTGTTAAAGTACTCCATGACCAGAACCTGCGCAGTTTTTGGGTAATATGCAACGATTAGGATTGCTCCCACTTCGCTTATCGCCCTCGCCCACGTCATTATGGCACCGCTCAGAATAGAGGGCATTGCAATTGGGAGGGAAACCGTGAGGAATGCCTTTAACTTACTCGCCCCCAAGGTTCTTGCCACATGCTCAAGCTTCTCATCTACCGCCAAAAACCCGTCTCTGGCAGCGTTGATTGTGAAAGGTGCAGAGACAAAAAGCATTGCCATTATTATTCCGAGATAGCTGTCCAGAATTTTGTTTGAAAATGTCACAAGAAGCATTATGCCAACAACGGAGTGTGGGATGACTATTGGGACGTCAACAACCGCCTGGACAAAACTCTTCCCCACAAAATCCTTCCTTGCGAGCACATAACCAAGGGGGACTCCAAAAAGGAGGGAAATCAGCATTGCAGCCGTGGAAGTTAGGAAAGAATTTTTAAGGGCTTCCAAAACAAGGCCATCGTGGAGCGTCTCTACTAGCATCTCCCAGTCGAAAAGTTGCTTCCCTATGATAACGGCTAACGGAAGGAGGATGTACAGAACAAGGAACGTGCCGAGCAGAGCGAAAAACCATGTTACGTAATCCCTCATACCCTCACCTCTGAAGAAAAAGATAAAAAGTTTAGCCCTCTACCTCCACTCCATCTTTGATCTCCTCTGGAATGTTTCCAAATCCAACAGGTGGCCATATGAAATCCTGATGGTTCTTCTCAAAGATTTCCCTGCCCTTCTCACTAAGCAAGAACTTCAGGTACTCGAGGGCAAGCTCCCTGTTGGGAGCATCTTTTAGAACTGTGACCCCATAAACAATCGGCTTTGCTTTGATGGTTTTCCCTGTTGAGCCCAGTGTTATTGAAACCTGCCCGTAGTGCTCTGCCAAGGCAAAATCCTTCAGATTGATTTCTTTGGGCAGTTCAACGAATCTCAAGTTATGCTGCATTGCAACGCTTTTGTAGATGAAATAGTAGTCCAGACTACCGCTCTCCACCAAGCCAGTTAAGTCCGTTTCCTTTGGCCTTATAACAACCTTGTCAGTCTTGATTTGAATCTCCTTTGGGGCAACTATGTGGTTTCCTTCGGCATATATGTTGGTGTTCCTCTCCACCAGAGTCTCAAAAATCGGCTTTCCATAATAGATATCGGCAAGCTTCATCACCATAAGGCTTCTGTAGCCACAGGGATCCTGATTGGGGTCGCTGAATCCAAAGGAAACCTCCTCTCTCGCCAGAATTTCGTACCAGTTGTTGGAGTTGATTTCATCAGCGTATCTGCTCTTATCGGTGAATGCTATGACTATCTCATTGGTCGCAAAAAGGACGTAAAAGTCCGTATAGTTGGGCACCAGCAACTGAGGGATTAGGGTATAATCCGCAAGGGCAACAATATCGGCTTTTTTCCCCAAGTCTGTGACCTTTCTAACGGCCATAACACTTCCACTAGCCTCTGCTTGAATTTCCACATCATAGCCAAGGGTTTTAGCATATTCCCTGAAAGCCTCGCTGACGTCTTTTAAGGGCTCACTCAGAGAGCCAGCATGGAAAATCTTCAAAGTTGATTTTTGGAGTTCCGTTTGTCCTGATGGAAGAGTAATGCTTTCCTTCGTTCCAGTGTCCTTAATTCCATTGTCCCCAATGCAGCCGCTGGCAATTATCGCAAAGAGGAGAACCCCCACAAGGATCAATGATGCTCGTTTCATCAAACCACCAGAAGAATACTCCACTTTAAACATTTAAACATTTTGGGCAAACAGATGTGTTAAAGTTAAGCCAGTTTGCTTACTCCAGAAGGATTTTATACTTAGCTATCCTAAACTTTTAAAGGTGAGAAAATGAGAATGGTGCTTATTGACGGGGAGCACTATCCAGATGTAACGGCTTGGGCTATTAAGCAGCTCAAGGACGTATGTTGTGCCGTGTTTTTGGGAGGTACGGAAAAGATAGGGGATATTAAGTCTCTTGAGAAAAAAATAGGTGTCAAGCTGTATTCTGGTGAGGACTATCTTATTGAGATAGAGCGAGCTATCAAAGAGAACAAAATTGAAGAAGTTATTGATTTGAGCGACGAACCAGTGGTGAACTATGAGGACAGGTTTAGAATAGCGGCAGTGCTCCTAAAGCATGGAATAAAATACAGGGGCGCTGATTTTGAGTTCTCCCCCAAGAAGATGTTAAAAATAAGCAAACCGAGCATAACAATACTCGGAACCGGCAAAAGAGTTGGAAAAACAGCGGTAAGTGGTTTTGTTGCAAGAACTCTAAAACAAATCGCAAAGCCCATAATAGTAACAATGGGCAGGGGAGGGCCGGAAGAGCCGGAGATAATTGAGGGAGATAAGATAGAGATAACTCCCGAGTTTCTGGTAAAAATTGCGGAGTCAGGCAAGCATGCTGCTTCTGACCATTTTGAAGACGCCCTAACCGCTAGAGTTTTAACCATTGGATGCAGAAGATGTGGGGGCGGAATGGCAGGCTTCAGCTTTTTTGACATAGTTGACAAGGGAGTAAAGCTTGCGGAAAAGCTTGAAGGGGATATCGTGATACTCGAGGGAAGCGGTGCAACTTTTCCCGCGGTTAAGGCAGACAAATACATAACCGTCGTCGGTGCAACTCAGAGGATTGAGTTCATAAGGAGCTATTTCGGTCCGTTTAGAGTGGGATTGGCGGACTTAATCGTGGTTACACTTGCCGATATGGTAAGCAAAGAGAAGCTTCAAGAGCTCCAGAGAGTTTTGAAATACATAAACCCAAAAGCAGATATACATCTAACGGCCTTCAAGCCGAGGCCTCTGGGAGATGTGAGGGGCAAAAAAGCCCTTCTTGTCATGACCGCACCTCCAGAAGGGCTTGAGAAGGCGGCAAAGCATCTTGAAGAAAACTATGGAGTGGAGATAGTTGGAAAAAGCCCGAACCTATCAAACAGAGCAAAACTGAGGGAGGATCTAAAGCGCTTTGATGATTACGATACGGTTATAGTGGAGCTTAAGGCAGCGGCTGTGGATGTGGTTACAAAGGAAGTCCTCCAGCGCGGAAAAGAAATAATTTACCTTGACAACGAGCCGGTGAATATGGACGGTAAGGACTTGAAGGAAGCGATTCTGAAAATCGGAAGAGAACTCAGAGGGGATGTCAGATGATAATCGTCGTTGACCCTGAGAAAAACACCAAGCTGCCCTTTTCAAGAGGCATCCTGACAAGGTCAATAACCTCAGCTGGTGTTGACGTTGGAGTTGCCTACTCAATAGCTGCGGAGATAGTAAAGGAACTCGAGAGAAAAAAGACAAAGATCATTACCAAAGAGGACATCCGAAAGATGACCTATAAGAAGCTCCTGGATCATGGACTAAAAGACGCCGCCAGAAGGTACCTTTTCTGGCATGAGCTCAGAAAGCTGAAGTACCCGATGATAATCCTCCTTGGAGGAGCAACAGGGGTTGGAAAATCCACGTTAGCAACAGAGCTGGCCTTTAGGCTTGGAGTAAGAACCATCATAGGGACTGATACCGTCAGAGAGGTAATGAGGAAGATAATAAGCAAAGACCTCTTGCCATCAATCCATACATCATCGTTTCTGGCATGGAAAGAGCTAAGAAATTTGCCAAAGGGAGTGGACCCCCTCCTATACGGGTTTGAGAACCAAGTGAGGTACGTAACAGTGGGAATTAACGCCGTTGTAGAGCGTTCTTATAGAGAGGGTTTCAACACGATAATAGAAGGAATCCACCTTGTTCCGGGTTATGTAAGCCTGAACGACAGAAGCTTTATGTATCTCATAACTGTAAAAAACCTTGAGGCACTTGAAGCAAGGTTCTATGAAAGGGCCCGTTACAGCCTCAGGCCGGCAGAATACTACGTGAAAAACATAGACAACATAATGCGCATCCAAGAGTATTTAATCGAAAAAGCAAAAGAACATGGAATTCCGATTATAGAGAACGTCGAGCTCGAACAGTCGGTAAATGCAATAATGAACAATCTCATGGAAGAGATACCAAAACGGCTTAAAGAAAGAGGTATTGAACTCTCAGTTTAAGGACAAAACTCTTTTATCTTTTGAGTCCAACTAATGTTGAGAGCTTTTGCGGTGATTCCCATGGATGAAAATGCACCTATTAAAGTTTATATGACAAAGAAACTCATAGGGGTGGGACCTGAGGATAGTGTCCAAGAGGCGTGCAAGGTAATGGTAGAGTTTGACATCGGTTCTCTTGTGGTTGTTGATGAAAACGACAGCGTAGTGGGCTTCTTTACAAAAAGCGATGTTATAAGAAGGGTAATCGTTCCCGGTCTGCCCTACACAACACCCGTGAAGGAGATTATGACAAAAGAACTCATCACTGTAGACGCCAACACTCCCCTAAAAGAAGTTTTGAAAATTATGGCGGCAAAGAGGATAAAACACATACTGATCAAAGAAGAAGGAAAAGTAGTGGGGATTTTTACGCTGAGCGATCTGCTTGAGGCAAGCAGAAGAAAGCTCGAAACGTCGATAGCGGCAGAGTGATGGAAATGAAAATAGCCCACATAAGCGACACCCACATAACCAGCGGTGAAGCCTACAAGGGGTACGCCTACGATTTAATAGCCAACGAAATCAACACGCTCGACTATGATATAGTTGTTCACACGGGGGACGTGACAAATGAAGGGTTGAAAGAAGAATACGAGAGGGCAAGTTATGAATTAAAAAAGATTCAGAAGCCCCTAATAGTTGTTCCCGGAAACCATGATGCAAGAAACGTCGGCTATGAGCTATTTGAGAAGTATATAGGGCCGCTAAATGGCGTTTATGAGAAGGACGACCTCGTCATTATATGGGTTGATTCCACGATACCGGACCTAAGCGATGGAAGGATAGGCGGATACAAGTTCCAGTGGCTTAAAGAAAAGCTGGAGGAGTATTCCCACAAAAAGTTCAAGATTGTTGCCTCCCACCACCATTTAGTCCCTCTACCAGACACGGGGAGGGAAAGGAACGTCTTGTTCAATGCTGGAGATGTTTTAGACTTGCTTTTAAAGCATGAAGTCAACCTCTATATCTGCGGCCACAAACACGTACCCAACATCTACAAAGTTGAAGGGCTCATAGTGGCAAACGCTGGTTGCACCTCCTGCAGAAAGACCAGAAAAGGCGACGTAAACAGCTACAACATAATTAAAATCAAGGAAGATGGAAAAATCTCGGTAAGCATAAAGCGAGTGACGGGAGAAATCGCAAGAAGGGAATTCAAAATCAAAAAGCAGAGGATTTTCGTTCCAAAGAAAAGAAGGCTGCTAAGAATCGTCCAGATGAGCGAGAGTAATGTATCAGACAGGGTTTATTTCAGGGAGAGAATTTTGAAAAACGCAATTAAAGCCATCAACGAAAAATATAAGCCCGACTTAGTTATCCACTGCGGAGACGTGGTAGATGTTGGAACAGAGCGTTATTATGCAAAGGCCTACGAGTTCTGGGAAAAAATTAAGCCGGAGAAGATTATAGTGCCGGGCCACAACGACATCACTTACCTCGGCTACGAGCTCTTCAGAGAATATTTTGGAGAACCAAAAATTCTGGAAATGGACAGTTTTGCCTTCATCCCGATAATCTCAGCCCAATATGAGACTCCTATAGGTGTGGTTGGAAGAATAGGTCAGAAGATTTTGAAGCAGCATCTGAGAGAGCACGAAGATAAGTTTAAGGTTGTTGTAATGCACCACAATATAATTCCGATACCCAGAAGCAGAGAGATAGGATTTCTGGAAGATGGTGGCAACGTTTTGAAAATACTGACAGAAGAAAAGGCAGAGTTAGTTTTAACCGGTCACGGTGGCAATACGCTTGGAATAAAAGTTGAGGAAACTCCAATAATAAACGCAGGCTCGATAAGCTGGGAGCTCCATAGAAACCCATTTGGAAACTCCTTCAACTTAATAGACATCTATGAAGACATGATAGCGGCATTTGAAATACAGGCGACTTGGGGCTCAAGAAAACTTCTCGGGATATGGAAAATAAAAACAAAAGTGCCGTGGGCTTAGCCGAAGAAGGCACCCATCATGTCCATCTGCTCTTCAGAGAAGCCCTTAACTTTGAACTCGGGCATTTTGGCAATAAGCTCTTTGTATTTTTTCTCGTCTATTTTTTTAACATCACTACCTTTCACATGAAACGCCCTTATTGTATCTTCTGACCTATAAGCAACAAGGAATTCCTCACTCTCTATGTTTTCGAAGTTCACGAATATGGCATTTCCACCGGTGTAGGGCTTCTTACACTTGAAGGGGAAGCTCGCAGAGTTCAACATTGCATCTCCAAGGGCAAAGTTAGCCTTTTTACCGTTTATTTCAGTCCAAAACGGCTTTCCCTCAAAGTCCCCTTCAACAACTACGAGAGTCTTCTGTCCATCAAACTCTATAACCGGTGCGCCCTTCTTTTCAAGTATGTCAAAGAGCTCCTCGATTGTTTCAGCGTTTTTTAAACTTGCAACAAATCCTTCAACTTTCATTTCAAATCCTCCATTTCTCCTTTCAAAAAGGAGTTTATAACTATTCCTCTTCTTCTATGAACTCTCCTTCCTCCCCTTTTTCATTGGAAAGCTCCCTCAGGCGATCAATTCCTGAACCTACAGCTATTAATATGTCCCCCTCTTCGATTTTCTCGTCCTTGGAGGGGTTATAAATGTATTTCCCTCCCCGCTTTATCGCTATCACTCTCACACCCACTTTAGTCGGAAGCTTGAGCTGTTTGAGGGATTGTCCTATTAGTATTGATCCCCTGTTAACCTTTATGCGCCCTATTTCTTCATCAACATCGTGCATTATTTTCCTTATTATGGGGTGTGGCTCAACGTCCCTGAGAACAAGATCGGCTATTTCATAGGCAGAATCGCTTATCTGCTCGTTTATTGTGGCCATCTCAATTATACTTAAGAGTGTCTCGGGATTTTCTTCATGCTTAGCGGCCCTCAAAGCAAGCTTTTTCACCTTTAACGTAAGCTCGTCCATTTTTTCTTCTAGGATATAAACCTCATCAGCTATGTCCTCGCTGTCGTACATGACGGCGGAAAAAGCAAGGTCAACCATTAGCGAAGAGAGGTTTTTCATCTCTATTAAACAGCCTCTTATCTCCTCAAGCTCTTTCATCGCCAACCACCCTAATAACTCCCCTCGCAATCTCTTTGAGGTGCTCAACCGACGTATGCGTTCCCCTCCCTATCAAAATGTCCCCGGGCTTTATCTTGAAGTCCTTGTCGGGGGCAAAAATCCACCTTTTGCCTCTCTTTACCGCTATTACCCAGACACCGGTGTTGGTGGCAAGATTAAGTTCTCCGAGTGTTTTTCCAACAATAACAGAATCCCCGGAGACAGGGATTTTTGCTATTACTTCCTCGCTTTCCATAATCGCCTCAGTAATCACCGGATGAAGCTCAACACCCTCAAGAACCATCTTTGCCAGGTCTCCAGCAGCGTTTGAGATGTCTTCTATTGAATTCGCCATCTGCAGGACGGAGGTTATCTGCTCGGCCTCTCTTGGGTTCCTAGCCGCTAAAACTGCATGCGTCATGAGGTGGTAATTAAGGAGATCCATTCTCTCCTCGAGGTCAAGCACTTCCTCAGCTATTTCTCTATCTTTAAAGAGAATTGCGGTATAAGCGAGATCAATCATGAGCTCAACAATATTTTTCATTTCTATGAAAATTTCCTTAACACTTTTAGGCTTATACTCAAACTCCTCAAACTCTTCCATCCTCTTATCCTCCCGTTTTTATCTCATATCCCCTTTCTTTTAAGGTTTTCTCAAACTTAAACAATCAAATAAGCAACTCCTACAGTGAATAGAGTTGAAAATATATCCGCTAAAGTCGTTATAGTTGGAACAGTGGCATTATCCGGATCCAACCCAAGCCTATCAAAGATTATTGCAAAGAAGTACCCTATAAACATGTTAAACAAGACCAAGAATGGATAAAGAATGATAAACGGGAAAACCAACCCCACATTCTTCCCCAAGCTCACCTTTACAACCCCTATTGCCACTACGTTCATCAAAATCGCGATGAAAAAGCTTGTCACAAAGTATACGAAAATGTCCAAGAGAGAATCTCTGTTAAGAACACTCTCGATTTCTCCAAGGTGAAGCTTCGTTGAAGTTTTTGCCCCAATAATGGATCCATAATTCCCGGCAGTATCAAGAATTGCGGGATACATAACACTGAACACCACTGATGCGTAGATAACCTCACTGTAAGATTCGAGTAGCCCTCCCGAAATGCTTGAGAAAAGTGCTAAAACCCCAATAATCCCCAGAATTTCCCCAACCATGCGCTTTTCTTCACTTTCAAATTTTGTTCTGAAACCCATAACCAGCAAAAGAAAAACTGCCAGAAGCACTAGAATATCAAAAAGACGCGGGAGATCTTCATGGAGAAGAATAAAGAGTACCAAAAAAGGTATCGTAACAAGATCACCAGCAGAAGTTACCAGCGGAGCTGCAACAGTATCGGGGTCAATACCTCTCTTAAAAGGTAATACCGTGGCAATAGCAGTAGCATAACCCATTATCAAGCTAACAAAAATTGTAGAAGTCAGCACGATTAAAAGAACAATTACTCCTGATGCAACATTCCCGACCTTAATGACTCCCACAATCCAAAGCACAACAACAGGGAGCACTGACAGAAGAATACCCAAGAAGATGTTTTTTACAACATTCTTATCTCTAAGCTTTGGTTCCATCTCACCAAGGTGGAGCATGGTAGTAAAACGAGAAGCCATTGCACCGAAAATGTTGCCCCTCAATCCCATAAGACCCGGGAGAATTACAAATATAACCGGATAGCTCAGCATAATCTTTTCAAAAAACCTACCCAAGAATGCTCCAGCAAAGAAGTCCAGAATAAGACAAACTATTAGCGCCGGAAGTGCTATCAATGCCTCTCTGAACTTCTCTGAAAGCTCCCTCCAGAGCACTACTTGGAGGTTTTTCATATTCCTCCCCCCTCATTTCGCTCCCTCCATGCTATTTTCTCCTACCTTACCGAGTAAATCTTCAAAAAATTATATAAAAAGATTTTGGTGACCCCAGCTAAAGAAAAAAGAATGGAGATAGGGTTCCTTGCATATGCTAACTCTTTTCTAACTGGAATGGAGATATGTAGTCCCCATACTTCTCCTTAGCCTTAAGAAGTCTTTCTCTTTCCTTCTCCAAGACCTTAAAGAGCTCTTCCGGGATATTGCCAACATCCCTATAAATCTTCTCAATCCTCTCTATCTTGGCAAGGAACTCTGGAACCCTTATGGTGAACTGCTTTTCGTAGTCCTCCCTGCTGTAATCTTTGTTAAGAACTTCCTTAAAGAGCCTCTTCAGGTCTTCATATTTTGGAATGTACCCAACGGGAGTCTCTATTGCATCAACATCCCCGTGAACCCTCAGCTCCATCCACTTGAGCCACACGGCTTTGTCTAGCTTGTGGTTCAGCCAGTTGCCGTCTTTATCCCTCAGGAAGTAGTTAACGGCAAATATCTTTGGCTTTATTCTCAGCTTCTTCTCAAATTCAAGGTAGTTTCTGAGGTAGTCTCCAATGTGAACGCTGAGGAAATCTAAAATCGCCATTGGGTTGAATGCCCTTACCCCTTCCTTTCCAAGAGTAGCTGCAGTGGTCTCGCTTTCCAGTGCTGCACCCATGGTAACTACTCCGTGTGCCCAGTCAAAGGCCTCTCTCACAGGAGGCCAAGTATCTGCATCTCTGCCACCGAATATCATTCCCCCAATCCTAACCCCGCATGGAGCTTCAAGGGCTTCCAGGTCAGCGTTTGGGAAAGCTTCAAGGCTAACGGTAAAGCGAGCATTTTTGTGGCTCGGCGGGATTTCGTTACCCTCAGCATCTTTCTTCCCTTTCCACCATTTTCCGCTGTGGTTTTCTCCCTCTTCTGGAATTGGGATCCCCATGTCATTCCAGTAGGGCTTCCCGTCTTTAACGAGCACGTTTGAGAATATTATCTCATTCGGTGAATGCAGCACTTCCCAAATTATCGGGTCATCCTCTTGGTTGACTCCCTGAATTATTCCAAAAACTCCCTTCTCGACGTTGGCCCCTCTGGCTTCTCCCTTCATGTCAACGATGAACGTCAAGTCATCCCCTACTATGTTCTCCCACGAAATCATTGCTGTTGAGGTTTTACCGCACATTGAGGGATAGGCTCCGGTGAAGTAAGTCTTTCTACCATTGGGACCGTTCACGCGCATAAGAAACATGTGCTCGCTCAACCAGCCCTCTTGAACGGCTCTTCTAATTGTAAGCCTAAAAGCAAGCTTTTTGAGCCCTATTGTGTTGCCACCGTACTGGGTGTTTGCCGAATAAACGGTCTCCCCTTCAAGGTCAATGTAAATCCTCCTCTTGTCTATGTTCTTGCTGGTCTTCCTTTCGTCAAGTTCTCCAGCAGAGTGTACAAATTTCAAAAACTTTGCTTCTCTTCCCAGGCGCTTAAACTCCTCGTAACCCTTTCTGTAGAGGATAAACTCACTGTGAGCAACATAGGCCGAATCCGTAAGCTGAACAGCAGGGATTGTGAAAATAGAGTTCTTGGGTCCGAGAACAAAGAAGCATACAAAAAGCTCTTTACCCTTTGCAATATCCTTCATGATTTCGTGAATCTCCTTAAGCCCTTCTTCCCTGTCCATAGTATTTACGAACGGAATCTCCACACCCTTAGGAACCAAGATTTTAGTCCTGGCCTTGTCCCGAGCTTGATCATAATAGCCATCGTAGTGGACGGTGTGTCCGTCCATTGCGAGGGGTTTCTCCTCCCCGTATTCAATGGCCTTTCTTCTTACATACTCTTCATCTTCCTTTGAATCGGTGCAAACAAAAACCTTTGCGGGATTCAAAAGATCGATATATTTTGCCAGAAATTCATGAAGTTCAGGGTTGTCGATTGCCTTAATTTTCTCAAACTGTTCTGGGTCAAGCCTATTTTTAAGGTATTCCAGAGGTCCCATTTACATCACCGTAAAACATTGCTCAACGATGGATTAAAAAGCTTTTCAACGAACACCATAAATTATATTAACTGAAAAATTCCTAAACACTATGGTGGCAACTATATGCAAGCGGTGATTCTAGCGGGCGGAAAGGGAACAAGATTGCTTCCTCTAACAGTCTACCGCCCCAAGCCAATGATTCCATTTTTCAACAAACCCATGATGGAGTACATGGTCAACGCCCTAGTAAACGCGGGAGTAGAGGAAATATTTGTATTAGTCGGGTACCTCAAAGAGAGGATTATGGAGTACTTTGGAGACGGAAGTGAGTTTGGTGTTCAAATACACTACTCAAATGGGGACAACATAAAGCTCGGAACCGCAGGAGCTACAAAAAAAGTCGTTGATAAAATAGAAGGGGCGTGTTTAGTTTCACCCCCTGTTATTTAAACAGTATTTGACTCTGAGGAGGATTTTCAGACCATAACACATTA
>NZ_WHIZ01000049.1:0-15515 GCF_009372125.1 Thermococcus sp. 101 C5 | reverse complement strand
TGACCTGTTACTCTGATGGAAATTTGCTGGCTTTACTGTCTGTTGATCCGGCGAATAAGCATGATGTGAGTGTTGTCCGGGAAAAGTTCTGGGTGATTGTTGAGGAGTTTTCCGGCTGTTTTCTGTTTTTGGATAAGGGGTATGTTAACAGGGAACTCGAGGAGGAGTTTTTGAGGTTTGGCGTTGTTTACACGCCAGTAAAGCGGGGGAATCAGATTAGTAATCTGGAGGAGAAGAAGTTTTACAAGTACTTGTCTGACTTTCGCAGGAGGATTGAGACTTTGTTTTCGAAGTTTTCTGAGTTTCTTCTGAGGCCGAGCAGGAGTGTTAGTTTGAGGGGGTTAGCTGTCAGGATTTTAGGGGCGATTCTGGCCGTGAATCTGGACAGATTATACAACTTCACAGGTGGTGGGAACTAGGGTGTTACCTCGTTGCGTTTTTAGCCAGTGAGTATGGAAGCTACATAAACGGGACAATGATACCCGTAGACGGATGAAGGCTTAACTCGGTGTTTTGATTTTTTCTTTCCAAACCTTTTTATGTGAAGCGGGAATCATACTTTTTGAGTTCTTTAGATAGTTTTTTGTGATTATGCATGTTTGGGGACAAAATGGTTCTTCTGCGAAAGCAATATAAGAGGCGAGAAGTAATACCACACCAATATGACAAACTATCTCTTTAGGTGATGATCATGGGACTAATAGAGGATAAAGCCCTTGTGGAAGCTGCACTGTTTGTTGCAGGACGCCCTTTGAGTCTTAAAGAGCTATCCAAGGCTCTTGGGATTAAGTCTCTAGACTATCTTGAAAAACTCATTGAGCTTATAGCGGCTGAATATGCTGAGAGGAAAAGCGCTATAGAAGTTGTAAGGGTTCTCGGCGATAAGTACGTGATGCAGGTTAAACAAGAATACTCTCAGAGAGTTATTCACCTTATGCCAAGGCCCGACCTGAGAACAGGAGAACTCAAAACCCTCGCTTTAATAGCATATCTACAGCCAATAGAGCAGAGTAAACTGGTGAAGCTTAGAGGAAGTCAGGCTTATGAGCACATAAAACGTCTGCTGGAAATGGGCCTTATTTATGCAGAGCCATATGAGAAGACAAAAATCCTTGGAACAACCCAGAAATTTGCAGAGCTCTACGGATTCCCAGAAAACGACCCCTTGATAATAAAGGAAGCCTTCAAAAAGGTTGTCCATGCCGAATATTCCGACTTAATAGCAAAAATAGAAAAGCAACAAGAAGAGAAAAACGTGGAGTAGTAATTTCTTATACCTCTCGTTTTTCTTTTTCTGCACTATGAAGAAATTTTAAGGGTGTATTGGGGGTTCAAAAACTTTAAATACCCGTTCTGCGAATTACTATTCAGGTGAGTGTATATGACGGTTATAACGAAAGAGGAAATTGTTGATAGGATAAGGAGAAAAACAGGCATGAGCCTGGAGGAAATAGAACGTAAAATCAGAGAGATAGCCCAGGCTAATGAAATCTCCGAACATGCGGCCGCACTTCTTTTGGCAGAGCAGCTTGGGGTAGAGACTGAGGAAGAAGAGCCTGCTCTGATCCATATTGCCGATTTAGTTCCGGGGATGAGAAACATAAACGTTGTTGGTAGAGTTCTTCGCAAGTACCCTGTTAGAGAATACACCAAAAAGGACGGCTCAGTTGGAAGAGTTGCGGGTCTTTTAATTTATGACAATACCGGAAGGGCAAGGGTTGTTTTGTGGGACTCAGAAGTTGCAAAGTATTATAACGAGATTCAACCCGGCACAGTGATCAAGATTATAAATGCAGATGTGAGGGAAAGCCTGAGAGGTCTTCCGGAGATTCATGTCAACTTTAGGAGCAGAGTTATAGTAAACCCTGAAGACCCGAGAGTCAAAGAAATTCCGCCAATTGAGGAGGTAAGAAGCTACAACTACACGAGAAAGAACATTGGAGAGCTGATGGGCGGCGAAAAGTTTGTCGAAGTTAGGGGCACAATAGCAAAGCTCTACAGGGTTATAGCTTACGATGCATGTCCTCAGTGCAGGAGAAAAGTTGACTATGACCCCGCAACGGACACGTGGATATGTATAGAGCACGGTGAGGTTAAGCCAATCAAAGCGACAATACTGGACTTTGGTATCGATGACTCAACGGGCTACATAAGGGTTACCCTATTTGGAGATGATGTCGTGGAGATCCTCGGAGTTGAGCCGGAAGAAATTAGCGAGAAGCTTAAAGAGCTTGTAAATACTGGATTAACTATGAGAGAAGCTGGAAGAAAGCTTGCAGAGGAAGAGTTCTACCATGTTCTTGGAAAGGAGATAATCGTTAGAGGAAACGTCGTTGAGGACAGGTTCTTGGGACTTATATTGAAAGCTTCTTCATGGGATGACGTTGATTATGAAAAGGAAATTGAAAGAGTGAGGAGAGAGCTCTTGGAGGAGGTAGAGTGAGATGGAAGAGATTCCTCAAGTTAGAAGAAGAAAGCCTGCGGTTGAGAAAAAAATTGCCGAGATAACTCCAGAAGATGTAAGGGTGTCATTAGTTGGTAAGGTTGTCAAAGTCGACAAAATAGACTACATCTTTTGGCTTGACGATGGAACTGGGGTAATTGCGATTGAATGTGAGGAAAACATCCTGCCAAAAATTGGGCAACAGGTAAGGGTGATTGGCAGAGTCATTAGAAACGATGAGAAGATACACATCTATGGGGAGGTAGTTCAGGATTTCAGCAATGTAAATCTGGAGTATCTTGAGGAGATTCAAGAACTGGAAAAGAAACTCTTGCCCAAACTTGAAAACGCTCTTGTGTGGTGGTTAGAATGAACAAGAGATTGCCCTCAACAAGGGTCTACATAAAGGACGTCTTAGAGGGATTTTACGTCAAGGGTGAGGGAGATTTTGAGCCAAATTACCTTATCACAAAGGACGCAAGAAAGGTGTATAGGGTAAAGATAGTGGGGACAGTGGTTAGAGACCCCATAATTGCAGAGGATGAAACTTATGGAAAATTCCAGATAGACGATGGGACTGGAGTAATCTGGGTTCTAGGGTTTAGAGACGACACAAGGTTTGTTCGCTTGGTAAAGAGAGGGGACATGGTTCAGCTGATTGGAAAGGTGGCTGAGTGGAGAGATGACAAGCAAATCCTCGTTGAGGGAGTCAGCAAAGTTGACCCCAACATGTGGATACTGCACAGGTACGAGACACTTAAAGACAAAGTTGAGCATATTAAAAAGGCCAAAATCGCTTTTGAGATATACAACACCTACGGAATCACCGCGAAGGCCAAGGTTATTGCAAAGAACAAGGGAATAAGTGAAGATTTACTAAGCACAATAGATGAGCTCTATAGCATAATAATGGAGCAAAAAGCTGAAGAGGCTGCTTTTGAGGAGGAATTGTTTGAGGAAGAGGAAAAAGAGGTCAGTGAAGAACTTGAAGGGGTAAAGAAGGCCGTACTGGAGATACTCAAATCAAAGGGCACTGCGGTCTCATTGAAGTTCATCCAGAGAAAACTTCAAGACAAATACGACCCGGAGACAGTCGAAGAAGCAATTAGGGCTCTCCTTGCGGAAGGAGAGATTTTTGAACCAGAGGTCGGTTATTACCAGATACTCGAATAGCCCTTTTCTTTATAATTTTTTTGAAAAAAAGAAAATCAATACTGCTCTCTCATTGTCCTAATTACAGGATCGTGGATGAGGGTGGAGGTTATGCCGTCTACAAGTCTATAGAACTCGTTTTTGCCTTTCTCTAAATCCATGCTTTCTATCTTTAAAAGCTCGCACTTGTTGCTCAGTATCCACCTTCCGAGCACGATCTTTTCTCTTCCATCTTGCTCGATATCTATTCTTATGACCCCGTAGGGAATGTCTGCAGTCCACCAGTTAGCTTTAAACACAATTTTCCATCCAAGTTCCTCCAAAACATTGACGAGCATTTCCAGAGTCTCTCCCGGACCATAGGGTGTTTTGAATGTGATGACCGTCCACAATTCTTTGTCAGATAATTTGTCTTTAATCTGGTCTTTGAATTCCATACCTTCACACCTCCTTTGTCAATGAGCCTAACAAAAAGCTGAACACCGCCAGGTAAATTGCAATCTTTAACTTTCTTTGAGCTTTCCCAGCAGTAATTGGAGATGGGTCTTTTAAAACTTCGTATGCGGAGAACAAAATTATTCCATCCACGGCTATTATTGGGAGGTATCCAAGGCCGATTCCGGCCTTTACAGGTAAGAACGAGGCGATTACAGTAGCAACACTGAACAGAACCCCAAGTTTTGAGGCCTTTTCAACCCCCCAAACAATGGGGAGAGTTTTGGCTCCATGAGCCATGTCACCCTCAATGTCTTCAACGTCCTTGAATATCTCCCGTGCAACGTTCACTAAAAACGCACAGAGTGCAAGATAACCGGCAAGGCCAATTTTACCAACAGCTATAGCTCCGTAAAGGGGGGTGACTCCCGTAAGGGTCGCTACTATGAGATTCCCAATAAAAGGTGTGGGCTTGAACTTCCAGGCATAGAGGTACATCAGGAGATAAGCCCCGAAGGCAAATAAAAATGCCTGCAGATTAAGCATATATGCTACTAAAAGTCCCAATGCAGCTAAGCATAAACCGTAGACAAGGGCCGCCTTTTTTGAGAGTGCTCCCCTTGGGAGGGGCCTGGTGGGTCGGTTGATTTTATCAATCTCATAGTCAAAGTAGTCGTTGATTATATTGCCCCAGCTGCACCCGAGGAATACCACAAGAAATATCATCAAGCTTTTTTCATAGCCGGGAAAGCTACCTAAAGCCACTGTAGCACCGAGAATTCCAACTAAACCCGCAACAGTACAGTTGGCTGGTCTCAGAATTTCCAAGAATCCTTTGAGCTCCATTAGGCACACCTAATACTAAAAATGAGGAGCGGTTAAAAATCTTTTCCCTAAAGGGCATCTCTGCTTAAAAGCCCAAGTTCCTCCCCATCTTCCCGCACTCTGATTCTTCCAAACCTTATTTCAACGGCATTTTTGAGCTCGTTTTCATCTAAAGGAGTCAGTACATGGGCTTTAAGCTCTTTAAAGTTTATTAGCTTTAGAATTCCAAGCCCCAGGCAAAAACCCTTTTTATCTATGAGACCGACGATGAGATTGCTTAGATTCTCGAAATCAACAGCGTTCATTGAGTTTCTATCAAAATTTCTTGGGAAACTTCCAGCGTCGGCTTTTACAACAAAATACTTCCCTGCAATTTTTCGCCCGTGAAAAACGAGCCACCTAAATAGACTCTCCAGGAGACCTTTTTCCTCTTCACTTATTTCTTTTCCCTGAAACATCATAGTGCCGCTTATGTGGAGTCTTTTAAGGTCTAGGATGTATTCACGGGAGTTTTCAAAGTACCTTTTCCATTTTTCTTTTCTTATTTGCCTTCTTTCCTCCCTTGTATGGAGTTTTGCGTTTTCACTAATTGCTAATCTAATAATCCTTGTTCTGTCTTCAAAGGGTCTTAGGATGTCCTCAAGCTCGTCTTTTCTCTGTAAAGCAAGTATCAAATCAGGCCTGACAAGCTCTATTTTCATTCTTTTTAGCTCGACCCCAGACCCATGAACCAGGCCGGTGGTATCCACTATGACGACATCCGCTCCCCTTTTAATTGCCTCATCAGCAAGGAGCTTAACTCCAGTTACCATTTCCCCAAAAAACTGATTCGGTGCTATTGTGCCGACAAAATAATGTTTTATGGGCTTTATCTCTTCCATTGATGTGAAAATGCTATCAGGAAACCCGAGACTTATGAGGGCAGGAGGTAGAATGCCCTTTTGACCAACGTCACTGTCTACAATTGCTACTCTAAATCCCTGAGAGAGAAGTTCATTAGCTAAAAACACTGTGAGGGTCGTTTTTCCGCTATCAACTCCGCCCAATATCATGATTTTGAGAGGCTTTTTCTCTTTTTGTATGATTTTCAGGACTTCACCTCTGTCTTCTGGAACTTCTTGTGTATATTTTGCCTTGTTCATATATTGAAAGTAAAAGGAAACAATTAAAAAGTTAACTCAAAAATTACTGAAAAAGCATGTAGCAGGATTAATTTACAAAGACCAAAAGGTTTATTAAAACTATAAACCACATAGTTTGTGATTGCAAAACAAATGAAATAGGAGGGGATAAAAATGAATACTGATAGCGCACTTACATCAAGACAAGTGGAGTTGCTTAAAAAGCTTTACAAAGAGGGAAAAACCATAGAAGTACACACCGTTGAAAAAACCCAGGATGAACTGGCTGACGAATTGGGAATAACAAGACAGGCTCTAAGCAACCACCTCAAGACCCTTAAGGAGCTTGGATACATAAGAACAGGTAGGGGATTCATAGACCTTACTGACAAAGCATTGGAGTTTCTGGGTGAAAAGAAGGGGGATGTCTTTGTTTTCGTCAGGATTGAACCCACTAAGAGGAAATCCGTTTATGATGCTATCAAAAAGCTCAAAGTTAAGCGCATTTACAGGGTTACCGGTGACATAGACCTTATTGTTGAAGCAGACAAAACCAGACTTGACGAAATACTAGAGGAGATAGCATCCCTTGATGGGGTTAAAGAAACAATCACCCACGTTGTTCTTGAGACTCTCTGATTTTCTCTTCTATTAATTTTCTGAGCTGATCTAAATTTGTCCCGAATTTCGCAGAAATTGGGATAAAGACATCTTTGTAATTTTCCCACGTTCCACTTAGTCCGAACTTCTCTATGAGGCGGTTTATGGTTGCGTTTAGGTTCTTTACTTTGTCCATCTTGTTGACTGCAACTATGGTTGGTATGTTGAGCTCTTGGAGAAACTGGAAGAACTCTACATCGATGGGTATCTCTCCTCTTTTCTCCCACCTTTCAATGATTTCAAGGGCGCTTTTTCCATCTATAACCAACACTGCAAGCTCAATTTTATCGGCATTGTCTTCTATGAAGCGCACTATTTCGGTTTTTACCTTTTCCTGAACATGTTTTGGCACTCCGCTCATAAACCCAAAACCGGGCATGTCGACTACCTTCTTTCCCCGCCACCCTATTTCTACGGGTTTTCTCGTCACGCCCGGCCTCTTGCCCCTCTTAACGTACTTTCCAGTAAGCCTAAATATCAGCGTGCTTTTCCCAACGTTTGATCGTCCGACGAAGATTATCATCTACACTCACCTTCTTATTTCGGAAAGGCTTAAGTAGAGTAACTTCAAAAATCTTTCCTAGGTGAGTCCTATGGAGAACCAGCAGGGGAACCAACTTATTAATAAGTTTGTGGTCTCATTGATCAATGGACAGATATTGGGCTATGTGACTGACATTAACGTGGAGGTAGACCGTGACCAGTTCTATTTTATTCTGAAAATGAAGTCTCTGGAGAACATAAGCAAGAGCGGTGAACTCCAGCCCGGCATGTTCTCTAGTGAAAAGAAGATAAAAATCAAGCCCTCTGACATTGTCACTGTTGGTCCAGACGTCATAATACTTGGAAATGGCCAAGTCCCACCGATAAGGGAGATAGAGAGGCTCCACAACATAGCTTCAGAGTACAACACCTTGGTGAAAGAGCTGGAGCACAAGGAGAAAGTTATTGCAGAACTTAAGGAAGAAAACTCAAAGCTAATGAAACAGATTGAAGAGCTGACGAAAGAGTTGAAGAGGCTTCAGGTTATCAAAGAAGACTTTGAGCACCTAAAGGAACAGCTTATAAAGCAGGAAGGACAGCTTGAGATGGCAAAAGAGTACATAAGGCTCCTGGAAGGATTAAGGCATGATATAGACCAGATAAAGGCAGATGTCGAGACCCTCATCAAGGGATACATCGAGGACGTCATTAGAAAAATAGTGAATGAGGAATTAAATGCAAGAGGATTAAAGAAAACACTCCTCTAACCAAATATCTGGTGGCCAAACACGTTAAGCAATATCTCAATAGCCACAAATATCAATACTATTGCTATTGCCCCTCTGGGGCTTATTTTTATTGCCCTTGTGTCTTCGTCAAAGAACCTCATCAAACCTGCACCGGTTGGGGGTAGAGTTGTTTTTTCCTTTGCCATTCTCTCACCTCTCCTGTTGAGAACAATAAACACCAGCATATAAAAAAGTTTTTGTCAAAGAAACCTTTTTAAATAAAACCACTTAGCCCATGGTGGACAAGGGGTTTACCCAATGAATCCCGCTAATGAACGTGGAGGTGGGAGGAAATGGCAACATTCAAGCTTGTAATATCCGATCCAAAGAGTGGTATCGCAAAGCAAGTTGAAATTACTGGGGCTGAGGCGGAGAAGTTGATTGGCCTTAGAATAGGAGACGAAATAGAGGCTAAGGAGTTAGGGCTTAATTTGAGTGAAATCTTTGGAAGTGAAATTCCAGCGGATGTTAAGCTTAAAATAACCGGTGGAACTGACAAAGATGGCTTCCCAATGAGGCCTGACGTTCATGGGCCAAGAAGGGTTAGGATTCTCCTTTCAAGAGGCCCCGGATTCAGACCCCAAGAAAAGGGAGAAAGAAGGAAGAAAACCGTTAGGGGCAATACAATAAGCCCTGAAATTGTTCAAATAAACGTTAAAATTGTCTATCCATGAACCCTCCTTCTCCATTCTTTAATCTTTAATTGTCATCGATTAATTTAAAAGTCCTTGTGGTAAGGTTAATAAGGGAGAATAAACCCTTAATTTTGGAGGCGAGGAAAATGGCAAAGAAGAAGTTTAAGCAGGCTGAAGTTAATATTGGTATGGTTGGTCACGTTGATCACGGTAAGACAACACTAACAAGAGCCTTAACCGGAATCTGGACAGATACCCATAGCGAGGAGCTTAGAAGGGGTATCACCATCAAGATAGGTTTTGCCGATGCTGAAATAAGAAAGTGCCCGAGCTGTGGAAAGTATTCTACTTCTCCAAAATGTCCATACTGTGGTGCTGAAACCGAGTTCGAGAGGAGAGTTTCTTTTATAGACGCTCCGGGACACGAGGCTTTGATGACCACAATGCTTGCTGGGGCCTCCTTGATGGATGGTGCGGTTTTGGTTATTGCTGCAAATGAGCCATGTCCAAGACCTCAAACGAGAGAGCACCTAATGGCATTGCAGATAGTAGGGAATAAGAACATAATAATTGCCCAGAACAAGATTGAGCTTGTAACGAAGGAACAGGCTATAGAAAACTATAAGCAGATTAAGGAGTTTGTCAAAGGTACTGTGGCAGAAAACGCTCCTATCATACCAATATCCGCCCTTCACGGAGCAAACATAGACGTGCTGATAAAGGCGATTGAGGACTTTATCCCAACACCCGAGAGAGACCCGAACAAGCCGCCAAAAATGCTCGTCTTAAGGAGTTTCGATGTCAATAAGCCGGGAACTCCCCCTGAAAAGCTTGTTGGTGGAGTTATTGGAGGTTCAATTGTCCAAGGAAAGCTCAAAGTCGGAGATGAAATTGAAATAAGGCCTGGAGTTCCATATGAAGAACATGGAAGAATAAAATACGAGCCCATAACCACTGAGATAGTTTCCCTTCAAGCAGGTGGAAGATTTGTAGAAGAGGCATACCCCGGTGGACTTGTGGGAGTTGGGACTAAGCTTGATCCATTCTTGACCAAGGGGGATTTAATGGCCGGTAACGTCGTCGGAAAGCCCGGTAAGCTCCCACCGGTCTGGCAGGACATCAGGTTAGAAGTGCACCTCCTTGAAAGAGTGGTTGGAACTGAAGAAGAACTCAAAGTAGAGCCTATAAAGAGGAAAGAAGTGCTTCTCCTCAACGTGGGAACAGCGAGAACAATGGGCCTTGTGACAGGAATAGGCAAAGACGAGATTGAGCTCAAGCTCCAAATCCCGATATGTGCAGAGCCCGGAGAGAGAGTTGCAATTAGCAGACAGGTAGGCTCAAGGTGGAGGCTTATCGGCTACGGCTTCATAAGGGAGTGATTCTTTCCCTTTTTTGGTGATTTTATGCGGAAGTGGATCGTTATTCCGGACACGAATTTTCTTTTAATCCCCGGCCAGTTTGGGGTTGACATAGTGAGTGAGCTTCACAGGGTTCTTGATGTGAAGTTTGAGGTTCTTATCCCAAACGTCGTTCTTGACGAGCTTAATGTAATAGAACGCAAGGTCAAAGGAAAAGATCTCATAGCTGTTAGAATGGCCAAAAAGCTGGCTGAAAAGTTCAATATTGTAGAGATAGGCAGGTTTGGAGAAAAGCCCATAGACCAGCAGATACTTGAGTTTGCATTGAAAACTCCAAATGTAATAGTATGCACAAATGACAAAGCATTGAAGAGAAAACTCCGCGAAAATGGCATTCCTGTAGTTTATCTGCGGCAGAAAAAGATTCTTGAGCTTGAAGGCATGCTTTCTTGATGCGGAGAAAGATATATAACCATTTTAGTTCAATTCGGCGTAGGTGTTAAATATGCCATATATAGAGAAAATGGAAATGAAAGGATTCAAATCATATGGGAACAAAAAAGTGGTAGTTCCTTTTTCTCGTGGCTTCACAGCGATAGTTGGTGCCAATGGAAGCGGTAAAAGCAATATTGGCGATGCTATTCTCTTTGTTCTCGGTGGTTTGTCAGCGAAGGCAATGCGTGCAACGAGGATAAGTGACCTCATATTTGCAGGCACAAAAGAGGAGGAGCCTGCTAAATATGCTGAGGTTGCGATATACTTCAACAATGAAGACAGAGGATTTCCAATAGACGAGGATGAGGTAGTCGTAAAGCGGCGTGTCTATCCGGACGGAAGAAGCGTTTACTGGCTCAATGGGAAGAGAACCAGCAGGAGCGATATTCTAGATTTGCTGAGCGCTGCAATGATATCGCCTGAGGGTTACAATTTAGTTCTCCAAGGTGACATAACCAAGTTCATTAAAATGAGCCCAACTGAAAGGAGAATGATAATAGACGAGATTTCTGGTGTAGCAGAATACGACGAGAAGAAAAAGAAAGCCTTAGAAGAGCTAAAGCAGGCAGAAGAGAACTTGGCCAGAGTTGATTTGCTTATAAGGGAAGTGAAAACGCAGCTCGACAAGCTCGAAAAAGAACGAAATGATGCTTTGAGGTACCTAGACCTAAAAGAAAAGCTGGAGATAGCCAGAACAACTTTGCTTGTAGGAGAAGTGAGGAGGCTTGAAAATTTAATTGCAGAAAGCCAGAAAAGAGACAAGGAAATTGAAGAGGAAATAAACGAAATCAGCAAAAAGCTGGAAGAGATCGCGAAGGAAATAGTCGAAAAAGAGAGAACCCTCAATCAAATTGAAAGAGAACTTGAAGAGAAAAGTGAGGATGGTATTCTCGAAGTAACACGGAAGATAAGCGACATCACCTCCAAAATAGAGCTGGCAAAGAAAAACATTGAGCTGGCAAACAGGGAGATTGAAGAAAGCCAGAGAAGACTCATGAAAACAAAGGAAGAGCTTAGGGCAGTCTCTGAAGAAATCGAAAAAAGCAAATCTGCAATAGAAAGATGGAAGAAGAGAAAAGAGATCCTTCTCAAAGAAATACAGGAAAAAGAAAAAGAAAGAAACGAACTAATTCTAAAGCTGGCGGAGATAGATAAGAACTTCTCAATAGCTAAGGAAGAATTCGACAGCGTTGAAAAAGAGCTCGAACAATCGAAGAAGGACTACTATCTCAAAGAAAGTGAAATAGGAAAAATGCACGATGAAATCGAGAGAATCAAGACAAGAAATGCTCAAAATTCCGCAAAAAGACTGGCACTCAAGAGCAAAATTGAAGAAACAAGAGAAGAAATTGAGAAGAAAAAAGCCGAGCTGTCAGAAATAGAGGGGAAGATGGAAAAAACTACCAGCAGGCTAAGAAAGATTGAGAAAGAGCTGGAAGAAAAGCAGCAAAAGCTGGAAAAACTTCTTCCCGAAATTAAAAAATTAAACGAAGATTTGATAAAGGCTGAGGCACAGAGGGAAATCAGCGGCAATAAGACGCTTGAAGCATTGAAGAAAGCGAACATTCCCGGAATTTACGGCTCTCTGGCAGAGCTTATAAAAGTCAGGGATGAGAGCTATCTCACCGCTGTTGAAGTCGCCCTCGGCTCTCATGCTGACAACGTGGTTGTTGAGGATGATAAAGTTGCAGAGAAAGCAATAACCTTCCTCAAGAAAAACAAGCTTGGAAGACTCACGTTTCTTCCGTTAAATAAAATAAAGCCGCGCAAACTTACTGAGACTTCAAAGGGCATCCCCGTTATGGACGTTATTGAGTACAATCCGAAATTCAGAAACGCTGTTTCATTTGCCGTTGGGGATACTTTGATAGTCACCGATATGAATGAAGCCAGAGAGGTTGGAATTGGAAAGGTTAGAATGGTTACGCTTGAGGGGGAGCTCTTAGAGAGGAGTGGAGCAATTGTCGGAGGTTATTACAGACCAAAGGCGAAGCTTGGGATAAATACCGATGAAATAAAGAAACGCTTGGAGGCTCTGGAAAGAGAGAAAGACTCTCTGGAGTCCCAGATAAATGCTCTCAAAATTGAGCAGAAAGGATTGGAGAGAGAGCTATTTGAGCTGAGAATGAAAAAGAGCGACCTTTCAAAAGATCTCCAGGTTCTCCAAAAGGAAATGGATAGACTGCTCAATGAAGATAATGCCCTAAAAGAGGAAATCGAGGAAGGTGAAAAGAGAATAAAAGAGCTTGAAGGGTTGATTCATCAGACAAAAGGTGAGCTCGCGAAGCTCAGCGGAAGAATAGAGAGACTTGAGAAGAAGAGGGAAAAGCTGAGAAAAGCACTCGACAACCCAGAGGCAAGAGAACTTAACCAGAAGATAAGAGAAGTAGAGCACGAGCTCAGTGCCCTTAGAGAGGAGCTCAGTAAAGTTGAATCAAAGCTTGAAAACCTCGATGTGAGGATTAACGAAGAACTAATTCCAAGAAAAGCTGATCTGGAGGAAGAGATTGAAGGGCTTATAAACAGAATAAACGCCTTCAAGGCCAGCATAAGCAAAAACGAAGAAAACATTGCCAGACTGCAGGAGGAACTTGAGACGCTGCAAGAAGCAGAAGAAGAAGTAAAAGAAGAGCTCAAGCATCTTAGGGATGAAAGAGAGAAACTCAGGGAAGAAATCTCCCAGTTGAGAGAAAAGAAGGAAGAGCTCAGAGATGCATTACAAAAACTTAGAATTGAGGCGAATTCACTCAAGATAAGAATCGCTCAATACGAAGCCCAGCTTCGGGAGAAGAACAGGGAGCTCAAGCACCACGACGTTAGGCTTGTCAAGGAGATTCCTCTCGACTTGGAGAAGCTTAGAGAGGAAATAGATGAAATGGAGGAAGAGATTAGAAAGCTTGAGCCAGTTAACATGAAGGCTATTGAGGACTATGAAGTTGTAGAGAGGCGTTACCTTGAGCTCAGATCAAAGAGAGAAAGACTTGAGGCGGAAAAAGACAGCATCGTCGAGTTCATAAATGAAATAGAGGCGCAAAAAAAGAACGTCTTCATGAGAACGCTGAATGCCATTGCAAAGAACTTTTCAGAGCTGTTTGCAAAGCTTTCCCCCGGCGGAGAGGCTAGGTTAATACTCGAAAATCCCGAGGATCCCTTCAGCGGTGGACTGGACATAGAGGCAAAGCCCGCTGGAAAGGAAGTAAAGAGAATAGAGGCAATGAGCGGTGGAGAAAAGGCATTGACAGCATTGGCTTTTGTCTTTGCAATTCAGCACTTTAAGCCAGCCCCGTTCTATCTCTTTGACGAAATCGATGCCCATCTTGACGATGCAAACGTAAAGAGGGTCGCCGATCTAATAAAAGAAGCCTCTAAAGACAGCCAGTTCATAGTAATAACACTTAGGGACGTCATGATGGCTAATGCGGACAAGATAATAGGGGTATCAATGCGCAACGGAATCTCAAGGGTTGTGAGCCTAAGCCTGGAGAAGGCAATGGAGTACCTGGAGAAGGCAAGGGCAAAGAACACAAACGCGGCAATCTAGGTGAAGGAAAATGGAACACAAGAGAGAGGAAGAAATAACTCCCATTGACATTCTCCTCCAGCTCGTAACGATGGGCAAGGTTGACCCCTGGAACATAGACATAGTCGACCTTACAGAGAAGTATATCGAGCGGATCAGGGAAATGCAGGATCTCGACTTAAGGATATCCGCCAGGGCAATCTTAGCCGCTTCTATCCTTCTTAGAATGAAAACCGAGGCACTGCTTTACGGCGGTGAAGACGAGGAAGGAGAAGAGGAGGAAGAAGAGAAAATAAGGGTTGAAGTGGAGCCCTATGTTCCTCCTTTGAGAAGGGTGGAGCGCTATTACACTCTAGATGATCTCATAGAAGCCCTTATGGACGCACTGGAAGAAGCGGAAAAGAAAAAACCCAAGAAGAAAAAGAAAGTCGAGATTGAGGAAGAGATATTCGTTGTTGATGACTTCAGAGTGGATATAGAGAAGCACGTTAACAGGCTCTACGAAATAGTCAAGGAGCTCTACGAAGAAACAAAGGAAAAAATACCCTTCTGGGATCTGATATTTGACCCAACGCCCAAGATAGTGGCAAGAACATTTCTTTATTTACTGTTTCTGGCAAACATGGGAAAGGTCGAGCTTATTCAGGAGGAGCCCTTTGGGGAGATATTTGTAGTCCCAACATAGTCCCTTTCTCTCTTTTTTGCCGGCCTGAATGTTATGGCAAGCAGGGGTTCTTCTTCACCCACATAAATAACCTTTTTCTCCCTGTTTATGTAAAAGTAAAAGATGCCATTGGGAATTTCGCTTAAAAACTTCCGTGGTGTTGTTTTCTTCGCAACCTTTTTCTCTCCCCAGAACACGCACTCATAAGCGTCGTCAATATTTTTGACTTCTTCAAATATCTCCGAAACGGAGAGCTTCTTTCCTTCAAGCTTGGAGCACACGAGGGACTTTCTTTTGTCCGTGAATATAAGGATTCTCTCATTAACCTCAATCTTTTCCGCCCCATTAAGGAAATTCAGAAGAGCTGAGTAAATTTTTTCGCATTTTCTGCTTTTTGAAAGGCGTTTAATTATTCTCTCCTTAGCGTGGTTTGTGAGCAGCATAAGAACACCGAGAAAATTTTAATGGTGCCGGGGGCGGGCTTTGAACCCGCGACCTCCCGGTTTCTCAGGCTCCCCCGAAGGGGAGCAGCCCTATGAGCCGGGCGCTCTGACCAGGCTGAGCCACCCCGGCACTTCCGCATATACCTCTTTGTACTTTGTTTTTAAATTTTTCGCCTCCATAGGGCGTGTTTATAGTAACCTTTATTAGGGTTTTTGCTGAATTCTTTCGGGTGGTTGTCGTGATCCCCAGATGGGATCACAGACTCAAAGACCCTGAAAGCGTGGCATTCGCAATTCTTGACGTTTTAGCAGACTTCGAATCAGAAGGAAAGCTGAAGAACCTGCCAAAATCCAAAAAATTTCCAGTAAAAACAATACTGGCAATACTCCTCTTTAAACAATACTACAACCTACCTCTCAGAGACGCCCAGCACTACGGCAGAAAATTCTTCGGAGCAAACATTCACTACTCAACCCTCCACAACTGGGAGAA
>NZ_WHIZ01000048.1:0-16094 GCF_009372125.1 Thermococcus sp. 101 C5 | reverse complement strand
TTCTCCCAGTTGTGGAGGGTTGAGTAGTGAATGTTTGCTCCGAAGAATTTTCTGCCGTAGTGCTGGGCGTCTCTGAGGGGTAGGTTGTAGTATTGTTTAAAGAGGAGTATTGCCAGTATTGTTTTTACTGGAAATTTTTTGGATTTTGGCAGGTTCTTCAGCTTTCCTTCTGATTCGAAGTCTGCTAAAACGTCAAGAATTGCGAATGCCACGCTTTCAGGGTCTTTGAGTCTGTGATCCCATCTGGGGATCACGACAACCACCTGAAAGAATTCAGCAAAAACCCTAATAAAGGTTACTATAAACACGCCCGAAGGGGTGATAACTTTTTTAACGTTTGACTTCTCTATTATTTCGGTGATGTTATGAAGCGAATACTCGCGTTTTTGCTGGCGTTTCTGACTTTGTCCTTGATTAATGTAAACCCGGCAAGTGCAGAAGCACTTCCCGGAGATATCCTAAAGATGCCGATGCCCGGAGCCCCTGCTATAGCACTTCCGGGGGAAACAATAGAAATACAACCCCAAGAAGGCGTTGACATTACTGAGATTACAATTGTTTCTGTTATGAACGGCCCATACAAGCTTGAAATCCTGGAAAAGGGAAATACAATAAAAGCCAAAATACCTGAAAACGTTGTTCCAGATGTGTATTTCCTTCAAGTCAAGTCAAACAAAGGAGAGGTCATCATACCTAACGGCGTGTGGGTTCTCAAAGAATATCCAAAGGTGCTTAGGATTGCCCATTTGAGCGATACCCACGTCACAAGCGGAACCAAATTCGGCTATGTATGTGGAGAATACTTCCAGAGGGATATCAAGAAAATACAGGAGCTTTGTGACGGAGGTTTAATTGTCCCTCTCCACAGTTACGTTGCTACCGATAGTGCTTACACCTATTGGAGCATGGACGATAGAGTGGATGTTATAATAAGCACTGGAGACGTTGTTGATACCGCCGGAGACAGCAAAGGATACAAAATGCTCTTTGACATAATCTCTAGAGCAGCCGCTACAGGGAGGCCAACGATAATAGTCAAAGGAAACCACGATGACCCACCAAACTACTACCCCAAGCTGATAGGTCCAACCGACTATTACCTCACCATAGGAAAGTTCCTTATTATAGCCCTGAATTCCCATGGAGACGAAGCCCATCCCTACATGGATCAACTTGAGTGGATGGAGAAAGTCCTTGAAGAACATCCGGATAAGATTCCAATAGTGATTGTCCACCATCCATACTGGTACTCCGCTCCCCAAGGGTGGATTGGAGGAAGAATTGAAGGTTTCACAGCGTTTGACGACAAAGACTGGGCAAACCTCACCCAATATGTCGGCTATTACTGGATCGGTGGGCCGGAGAAAACAACCGAAGACATAGCAAGGAGATTCCTTCAAGATGTGGAGAAGTATAACATAAAGCTTGTTATGAGCGGACACATCCACCACGACAAGCTTCACATCTACGTAGATAAAAACGGCAACGAGCACTGGTTTGTTACGTTAACATCAACGGGAGCACCAGACAAAGAAACTAACCCTGCATCAAAGTCAGATTACAGCCCAACATGGTATGGCTCAAACATAGTTGAAATAGACGAAAACGGAAACGTTAGGTTGCCAGCGGTTGAAGAGATGTTCGGAACGCTTTTCAACGACTTCATTTCACTTCCAGTTCCCCAAGAGTTCATCACATTTAGGTGGACAACGGACTTTGGAAGTGCCGTGAAGTTCATAAATCTACTCGGAGAAGAGAGCGGAAAGTTTGCCATAGAAGTCCCAGAGGGAGCAGAGGTTGATGCCAGCGTTACAAATGTCACTTACAAGCTTCTTGGGGAAAGAAAGATCGGAGACAAGACTTACGAGCTGTTTGAAATAGTTGTTCCTGAAGGAGTATCCCAGCTCGTAATAAGCAAGGGCAAGGACACAGAAAAGCCCGAGATAAGCATCCCCTACTTGACTCCTTCAAAACCAGTAAAAGGAAAACCATTTAAGGTCTACATAAGTGCCAAGGACAATCTCGGAATTAGAGATATCTACGTGGAGATAGAAGCCAATGGAAAAGTTGCAACATACCCAGCAGTACAGGCAAGTGGGGGGCAAGCAGATTACTTTATGGCAGAGATTCCTGAAGTTAATGCTGATGAATACGTCATAAGAGCAGTAGCCGTAGACTTCTATGGAAACAAAGCAACATTCGAGATGACCGTTGGCGGAACACAAACTACAAGCCAAACCACATCCACAACAGAGAGCAAATCAACGTGCGGGCCCGCAGCAATTCTAGCATTCTCCATAATCCCGCTTGCGCTATTTAGAAGAAAGAAATGACAGCTTTCTTTTTTATTATTTTCGTTTCGTATACAGATCTCCTATAGAAGAGTTTTTAAACATACTTACCTCCCCCCTTCTGGGTGATGCCCTTTGAAATTTAAGGGGAAAGCTTTTGGCAATTTAGTTAGAATCGAATTTGAGATACTCAACCTTAGCGAGCTCAAGATTGAGGATTTAAGGGATTTTGATGTCGAGAATTTAAAAATCGAGCTTAAACCAAATTCTTCTGGGATAAAGATAATTGGAATATGGGAGGGCGAGGTAGAGAAGGCTGGTGAAGGTATAAAAAAAGCCCTTGAAGAGAGCTATAAATTAAGAGAGAAGATACTGAACAGGATGAAAGCCAAGATTGAGAGAATAAGGGGAGTTATGAAAAAGCTTGGATTTACCGAAGAGGTTCTGGGCTATGGAAATATGATCAAATTCACAAAGAAAATTGGTGATTACGAAATAGCGGTTGTTGCTTCATCCAAAGACGACCTCATCAGGGTAGAGGTTTACGGAAACGACAAAAAGGTAATAAGCCCGGAGATTGAGAACTTCTTTGAAGATGTGGACGTAGAGGAGCTCGAAGTCTACGGATTGGACGAAGAGACACAAGAAGAAAGACTCGTAATAAATATTGAACTGCCTGAGGAAGAAGTGCCGGAGACAAAAATAGTAGAGACAATAAGATTAATCGAAAGCCTTTTGATGACCTAATTATTTATATTTTGCCTCTAGTTGCACTTTCTTTATCTTTGCCATTAGTCCCTTACTGGGCAGATTATCCTCCTCCAAAATTTTACCATTCCTCAGATCTATCTTCGCATAGTAAATAGACTCGTTGCCTATTAGTTTTATCACTGCATATCCCTTTTCCTTGTAAACAACTATCCTCTCCGTATTGAGACTCGTTTCATTGAACTTCTCACGGACATGCCTCTTATAGTTCTCTTCAATCGCCATCTCAGTCAGAAAAACATCACTCTTTAATATTTCCCCAGAACTTCTTCCTATCAAAAGCTCCCCCACTCTTTCTTCTCCAACAAACTTAACTTTCCAATTGTCATCAAGTGTTATTTCCTTTATGGCTGCAGGTATTCCTTTCTCTTCCAGAAACTTCTTTGCTATCTCCTGTACTACCTCAATTTTCAGCTGCCTGTCTACTTCGGTCAGGATTTTCCCATCTTTGCTGAGGGATATTCTCAGAAGAGCTCTTTTGTTCTCAAGTTCCACCTCATAGGTGTCACTCTTCCTATCCAGCTTCTTTATACTCCACCCACCATATTTCTGAAGGATTATTTCCCTAGCTTTCTGGGGACTTATCTCAACGAAATAATCTATTATGTCCCCTGTTTTCCCATCGGCATTCACCTTGATCTTCCCATCATTACTCTCAAGGAGTATCTCTAACTGAGTTGCATCATGGAACTTAAAGTCAACAAGCTTAAGCCCCTTCATGTCAAAATTCTTTTCAAGAAGGCTCTTGGCGGAATTTGCGATCTGGTAAGGGTGAAGTAGATTTGCAGTTACTGTGTGTTCGCCATTTTCCAAGTTGAATTCAAGAACCACAACTCCCTTTGGAGTCATGACATCGGTTATTGCCCTATTTTCTTTTTCATCAAAGAAGACGACCTCTCCTTCAGGATACAGCTTGGCAACCTCCGAGAATATAGCTTCCCGTTTTAGTTTTGACTTTCTTTTTATTATCCTGCCACTATAAACGTGCAAAGCAATTCCGAAGACAAACCTCTTAGTTTGTCCGCTTATAATAATCACAGGGCCCTTTTCTTCTACAGAAAGTTCCTCCGGACTCTCCCCAAGAGCGTTTTTGCACTCCTCCTTGGCTATCTCCACAAGCTTTTCCCTTGGAAGGGGTGCTATATCCACTTTGACATCATCTGTCTTAAGGTCAACTTCAGCTTTGGCAAAGTTTATGCCAACTTTAAGTTTCAATAAAGCTTTATTTGGAACATAAACCCTTCTTCTGGAACTTAGATAAATATTTGTTTGAGGAATCTTGAGTTCATCTGCAAGTTTTAGTTTGAGGGCCACTACCGCCTCACTTTGAGAAATGGGGGATGCTGTTTCAACTTTGCTCGCTTTTATCGCAGATTCACTTTCCAGAAGGGCTTTTGAAACTTTTCTCTCCAGCTCACCATCCCTGCTCACAAGGGGAATTACATCATCCTTTGACAAAACTATTGCTTCGTCTTTTATTACCTCTTCCCCGTCCTTCGTAGCGGACCATGAAATTATATAGCCTGCAGAAAGCTCAACTACCAGCCCCTCCAGGAAAACATCTTCCCTTTTTATTTTATACCTGGATTCCATGAGAGACATAACAGTTTCGAGAACCTTATTTGGCGAAAACGAATACAGCAATGGTGCATCCAGGTGTATAACTTTTAACATCCCTTTCCTTTTAACTTCTTCCTCCTCTTTCCTCTTCTTTTTTTCGAATCTCTCAAGCAGCTCATTGGATATTGGAATGTCCCTGTCATTTAACTCCTTGACGAGCCTCTCCCCATCCCAAGGAATTATTTTTCCCTTGTACTCGCGCCCTAAGAGTACCTTCGCATCTTTTGTAAACCCATCAACAGCAATAAAAACTCCCCTGTCAGCTTTAGCTTTTATAATGGACTCCATAAATTCTTCAACTTCATTGGAAGACACCAATTCCTCTGTCTTGACCTTTATTACATATTTCTCAAGCCCGGATATTGGATCCTCACGAAGAGCTATGAAGTCTATGTTCCAATTTTCAGCAATTACTCTCTCGGCGTCTTTAAACCCTAAAGACTCAAGAAGATGTTGAACAACACGAATCACTTCATCACTAGTTGCCGTCTTCAGCAGTTCCAACGTCCATCCCATAATACCACGCCCACATAGTATGGTGGAATTCTTCATATAAATCAGTTTTGCACAATACATCTACCACCTTTGGTGTTTAAAATAATCTTTTAACTGCGTCCCATTTACATTTCCACAGGTGAGACAATGTTTAAGCTGACAGAATTTAACTATGACGGAAAAACAGTCTTTTTCAGGGCAGATTTAAACTCCCCTGTCAAAAACGGAAAGATAATCAGCGACGCTCGATTTAAAGGAGTTTTACCCACCATAAGGTACCTACTCGAACACAACGCAAAGGTCGTTGTTGGAACTCACCAGAGCAAGCCCTATGAGGAAGATTACCTGACTACAGAACAGCATGCCGAAGTATTAAGCTCTCTGCTCAGTACTGAGGTAAAATACGTGGAAGATATTTTCGGAAAATGCGCAAGGGAAGCGATAAGCTCTCTAAAACCCGGTGAAATACTGATGCTGGAAAACCTCCGATTTGCGGCAGAAGAGACCAAACAAGCACCCCTAGAAAAGTGTGAGAATACGTATTTCGTTAGGAAGCTTAGCCCCCTTGTAGATTACGTAGTCACAGATGCATTTGCCGCAGCTCATCGATCACAGCCCTCTTTAGTTGGTTTTGCAAGGCTAAAACCTATGATATCCGGTTTTCTGATGGAGAGCGAGCTGGAAGCACTGAATAAAGCATACGAAAGCAATGAAAGACCCAAAGTCTACGTGCTGGGTGGAGCAAAAGTTGATGATTCACTTAAAGTTGCCGAGAATGTGCTGAAAAATGGAAAAGCCGACTTAATTCTAACCGGCGGTTTAGTAGGCCAAATCTTTACTCTGGCAAAAGGATTCGACCTTGGAGATGCGAACATAAGTTTTCTTGAGAAAAAAGGGCTGATAGAGCTTATAGAGTGGGCCGAGAAAATATTGAACGAATTCTACCCATATATAAGAACTCCAGTGGACTTTGCAGTCGAATACAAAGGTGAGAGAGTCGAAATCGACTTGCTAAGTGATAAAAAGTGGATTTTTGATGAGAGACCGATCATGGACATAGGAAGCAGAACAATAGAAAAATACAGTGAGATACTTCAAGATGCTGCAATAATAGTAGCAAACGGCCCAATGGGAGTCTTTGAGATGGAAGAGTTTGCAGAGGGAACCGTAGAAGTTTTCAAAGCCATAGGAAAGAGCAAGGCATTCTCAGTAGTTGGCGGAGGACATTCAATAGCAAGCATAGAAAAACACAACATAAAGGGAATCTCCCATATAAGCACGGGCGGCGGAGCAATGTTATCCTTCTTTGCCGGAGAAAAACTTCCTCTTGTCGAAGCGCTTAAAATAAGCTACGAAAAATTCAAAAATGTGGAAAAAAGATAAAATCACCCTATTGTCGCTTTTTCAAATTCAATCATGGCTATCCCCACAAGGAGGAAAGCCAGTAAGGCTAGGACTCCAACATCAGTAGCCAGGGCAAACTTCGCTACATGCTCCCCAATGAGGAAGTGCCTTGCACCATCAACGGCATATGTCAGCGGGTTGATGTAAGCTAAGACCTTCATCCAGTCGGGCATCGTGTCTATTGGATACATCGCGCCGCTCAGGAAGGTTAGCGGTAGCATGATGACCATCACCACCATCTGGAAGCCTTCCATGCTCTCCATCTTGAGGGCCACACTGACCCCAAAGCCCAAGAATGCCATCGAGAGCAGGAAGCCGATTCCAAGGGCGGGAATGAAGCCGCTCAGCCTGAGGCTCTCCGCGAGCGGGTAGGTGAGGGCGAGTATTATGGCACCCTGCGCCAGCGTCACTAGTGAGTCGCCAATCATCCTTCCAAGGATTCCCGCCTTCCTTGAAGCGGGAGCAACGAGTAGCTCCTTCAAAAAACCGAACTGCTTGTCCCAGATGACGCTCACTCCACCCATGAAGCTCATGTTGAAGACCGTCATGGCGAAGATGCCCGGCGCGAGGAAGGTGAGGTAATCCACCCCTCCAAAGACCATTCTCGCCATGGGATTGTCGAAGACCCTGCTCCAGCCGAGGCCAAAGAAGACGAGCCAGATGAGAGGGTTGATTATCATGCCCACCACCCTTGACCTCGCCCTCGTGAACCGCTTGATCTGTCTGTAAATCATAGTCGTCAGGGCATCCATTCTCTCACCTCCTCATCCTCATTCTCATGAAGGCTGCCATCGGGTTTTCAGGGCTTTCGTCCCTTATCTCCCTGCCAGTCAGGTGAAGGAAGACGTCGTTGAGCGTCGGGCGGTGGTAGGTAACCTCGATGATTTTGATGCCTCTCTCATTTGCAAGCTCGAAGAGCCTCGGAAGCGCTTCGGCGGCGTTGTCCACTTCGAGAGCAACCCTGCCGTCGGGAAGAACCTTACAACCCCTGATGAACTCGCCCTGGAGGCACTTCAGCTCCTCGGGAGTGTCGAGCTTGAGGTATATCACATCGTTTCCAACGAGCTTTTTGAGCTCTTCTGCTGTGCCCTCCGCTATTATTTTCCCGTGGTCTATGATGGCTATCCTGTCCGCTAACTGCTCTGCCTCATCCATATAGTGGGTCGTAAGAAAAATCGTCATGTTGTGCTCCTCCTTCATGGCCTGTATATAATCCCAGATGTGCGCCCTCGTCTGCGGGTCGAGACCTATCGTCGGCTCATCGAGGAAGAGAACCTCAGGCTCGTGGAGTAGGGAGCGCGCTATCTCAAGCCTGCGCTGCATTCCCCCACTAAAGGTCTTCACGGGCTTATCCTTGAACTCCCACAGCTCGACGAACTTGAGGAGGCGCTCTATCTTATCTTTCAACTCGCTCCCCTTCAGCCCGTAGATTCTCCCGTGAATATACATGTTCTCCCATGCGGTAAGCTCTCTGTCGAGGCTCGTATCCTGGAAGACTATACCTATCCGTTTCCTCACTTCCATCGGCTCCTTAACGACGTCGTGGCCCGCAACGATGGCCCTCCCGGAGGTGGGCTTCAGGAGGGTGGTGAGCACGTGGACTGTTGTTGTTTTCCCGGCGCCGTTCGGCCCGAGGAATGCGAATATCTCCCCCTGCTTAACCCTGAAGGAGACCCCTTTAACGGCCTCAAAGTCGCCGTACTTCTTGATGAGGTTCTCAACGATGATGGCATCACCCATTTTCCTTTCCCCCTGGTATCTCGCCCAATAGAATCAGCCTGACCCTCTTCGTAAACTCGGAGAACTCTTTCGCCAGGGCCCTCTTCTGCTCCCCACTCATCTCGTTAACGGAGTTAAAGACTTCCTTGAGCACCTCTGCCAGATCCCTGCCACCTAGACGAGCGAACTCTCTAAAGCGCTCTGCGGTCTCAATAGCTTCATTCACCTCGTACTCGTGCTCTCGGAGGTATTCTTTCCCCTTCTCGGTTATGCGGTAGAGCTTCTTGTCCCTCTTTCCCTCACCGGCGACTTCGATGAGGCCAGCCCTTTTGAGGGAAGCAAGGATTGGATAAATCGTGCCCGGGCTGGGATGAGGCATGCCGTACCTCTTTTCCAGCTCTGCCATTATACCGTACCCGTGGAGTGGGCCTTCCTCAAGGAGCTTTAGCACGAGGAGTTTCAAGTGGCCTTTAAACTTTGGTTTCTCCATTTTTCTTCACCGACATATCGATTGATATGTCGAATTTATAAAGCTTTCCTCGGAACGCTTATTACCTTCGATTCTTACTCTAGGTGGGTGGTGTTCATGAGGATTATACTCAAGCCCCTCTTTGATGTTGAGCTCCCGGCCGGCTTTGAAGAAATCATTCGTTCGAAATTAAGGGGTAAAGAAGTAAAGACGGGTGAGACCGTTGAGATAGACCTCCTCGGGAAGCCTCTGACCTTTAAAGTCGTCCTCGCCGACCCCAGTCCAATGAAGGTATCAAAAAACACCAGAATAGAAATAAAGAAGAGCGAGGTAAATGAGATAACCATTGAATTCGATGAAGAAGTCAGAAAAGTGCTCCCCTTCTCGAAGGGCCTTGTCATTGTCCTCCAAAACGATGTTCGAATCTATAACTGGAACGGGCAAAAACTTTATAGCAGGGAGTTCGAGGAACTGAAAGAAGTTAGGGTGGCGGAAGGAAAGGTGGTGGTAGTCCATGGGAACAGAGTCACGCTCATTGAGCCTTGAGGGCTTCACCTTCGAGGAGAGCTGGGAAGAAAAGAAAAAGCGGGCCGAGAAGATAGTTGAAACCCTGATGAAGACCTACCCGAGAGAGAAACTCCTCATCGGAGACCCCTATAGGACTCTGATCCACTGCATAATCTCCCAGAGGATGAGGGATGAAGTGACTTACAAAGTGTGGGAGGAGCTGTTTAAGAAGTATAAGAACATCAAGACGATAGCTAACACGCCCGTCGAGGAGATGCAGGAATTTTTGAGAAAAAACGGTGTTGGCCTCTGGAAAACTAAGGGCGAGTGGATAGTAAAGACATCTCAAATAATTCTCGAAAAATACAACGGCAAAGTTCCAGAGGATATCAACGAGCTCATGAAGCTCCCGGGAATAGGACGAAAATGTGCAAACATAGTCTTGGCATACGGGTTCGGAAAGCAGGCAATTCCTGTTGATACCCACGTAAATAGAATCAGCAAAAGGTTAGGCCTGGCCCCTCTAAGGGTTTCACCTGAGAAAGTCGAAGAATACCTCAAAGAGTTAATCCCAAAGGATTTGTGGATATATGTGAACCACGCAATGGTTGACCACGGAAAGAGAATTTGCAAGCCCACAAACCCCAAATGCAACGAATGCCCCCTGCAGAACCTCTGCCCCTACGCAAAAGGCCAAATAAAGGAAGAAAAGATAAAGTAAAAGACCTTATATACTCCAACCACCAAATTTCTCTGGTGTTATGTAGATGAGATATGAGATTATTCAAAGACCAAGTTTTAGCTTAGTTGAGGTGGAGTTAGAGGATGGAGAAGCTATTAAGGCAGAACCCGGCGCTATGGTTCATATGAGCCCAAACATAGAAATGGAGACAAAGACAGGCGGGATTTTTAAAGCCCTAAAACGGTCAATGCTTGGAGGAGAAAGCATATTTATAAACACCTTTAGAGCCAGGGGAGGCAAAGGGAGCGTTGGACTGGCTCCGCCGTATATGGGGGATATAGAGGCTCTAGAGCTGGGAGGAACCCTCTATGCTCAGAGCGGAGCATTTTTAGCCAGCTCTGAGGGGATAGAGATAGATACCAAATTCGGTGGCGCAAAGACCTTTTTCTCAAGGGAGGGGCTTTTCCTGCTCAAACTAAGTGGAGAAGGAACAGTCTTCCTTTCAAGCTTTGGCGGGATATACAAAAAGGAGCTTAGGGGCGAAAGATTTATCATAGACACTGGCCATTTAGTGGCTTTTACAGAAGGCCTCGATTTCAAAGTAAGGAGAGTTGGGGGCCTAAAAAGCACAATTCTTGGCGGCGAAGGACTTGTTGCAGAATTCTATGGCACAGGAACATTATATATACAAACAAGGAGCATAGACAGCTTTTTAGGCTGGCTTATTCCTTTCCTGCCCAAATCACGAGAGTGAGCTTTTTATACCCTCTCTTTTATCCCTCCCTGGTGAGGAAAACGTGATAGGTACATCAACTCAGTGCCTATTTGACAAAAGCCTAAGTGTCGCTCTCAACAAAATTAAGAATCTCAGCATTGATTTTGTTGAAATTGTCAATGAAGGGTATCACGAGCTCAACAGGTATAACTACAGAGCGCACAGAGATTTTCTAGAGGAAAACGGTTTAAAAAGCGTTATTCACGCTCCCTTCAGCGATATAAACATAGGAGCGTTAAACGAAAAAATAAGAAGGACTTCGCTTAAACTCATCTTTGAAACCCTTGAAATAGCACACGAAATGGGCTCTCTCCTGGTGGTAATTCATCCAGCACACAAATCCCCCCTAAGCGGAAGGTTTCCCAAAGCATATGAAAAAGTTCAAAGACGTTCTCTCGAAGAAATAGACCGCGTAGCGGAAAAAATAGGCGTGAGGGTTGCTTTAGAGAACATGCCCTCCTTCTGGATACTCGATGGTCAAACCCCGGATAGAATAGCAGAACTCGTTGACGGCACTAATCTGGGCGTGACGTTTGACATAGGTCATTTAAATACAACAACCAAGAACTTTGACGAGTTCATTGGACTCTTAAAAGATAGAATAGTACATGCGCACCTAAGCGACAATGATGGCACAAAGGACTCTCATCTTGCTTTGGGAGAAGGCACAGTCCCCTGGAAAGAAGTCTTGGAAAAATTACCCAAAGTCCCCATGTCTGTAGAGGTAAAAACATTCGAGGGCACTACTAAAAGCATCAAATTTTTGAAGGAACTCCAAAGCAATATTTGATGTTTTTTCAATTTTTGGGTAGTACTGTTCTTATTGATTCATCAAGGAGCTTATTTTACCTACATAAAACTTTTATACGAAGGAAGATAAAGTTCGAATGGAAATTTATTCAAAAATTTCAGGGGTGATACCATGGAAAGTCCAAAAATTGTTGAAGAGCTCAAACCATTCTTCGAGCCCAGGGCTGTCGCAATCATCGGAGCTACAGACAAAAAGGGAAAAGTTGGAAACGTCATTTTTGAAAACTTCAAAAGGAACAAAGAAAAAGGCATTTTCAAAGGAAATATCTATCCAGTAAACCCCAAGCTTGATGAAATCGACGGGTACAAAGTGTACAAGAGCGTAAAGGAGCTTCCAAATGATACAGATCTGGCAGTAATCTCAATTCCCGCCCCCTTTGTGCCCGGTACAATGAAAGAGATCGCTGAGAAGGGAATAAAGGCAGTGGTCATTATCACCGGTGGTTTTGGAGAGCTTGGTGAAGAAGGAAAGAAAATGGAGGAAGAGATTCTCCAAATAGCAAGGGAAAACGGAATAAGGGTCATAGGACCCAACTGTGTTGGTGTCTATGTCCCCGACACTGGTGTTGACACCGTCTTCCTTCCCGATGAAAAAATGGACAGGCCTAAGAGCGGGCCAATAGCTTTTGTTTCTCAAAGTGGTGCTTTTGCCGCAGCAATGCTCGACTGGGCAGCTTTGGCAGGAATAGGAATTGGGAAGATGGTAAGCTACGGTAACAAAATAGACGTGGACGATGCAGATTTAATGGACTACTTCATTTACGATGACTCTATAAAGGTCGTTACATTCTACATAGAGGGAGTAAAGGACGGTAGAAAATTCATGGAAGCTGCAAAGAGAATAACGAAAGTGAAGCCAGTTATAGCCCTTAAGAGCGGAAAGACAGAATATGGTGCGAAGGCTGCTTCATCCCACACCGGAAGCTTGGCAGGAGCTGATGTAATTTATGACGCAGTCTTTAAGCAGACGGGGATTTTGAGGGCAGAGGACTTCGAGCACATGTTTGACGTCGCAAAGGCATTTGCAAAGTGCAAGCTTCCAAAAGGAGACAGAGTTGGAATAATAACAGACGGTGGCGGAGCAGGAGTTATGGCAAGCGATGCAGTTGCTAAATTTGGCCTCAAAATGGCCGAGCTTAGCGAAGAGACCATCAAATATCTAAAAGAGCACTTCCCACCACACGCAGTTGCAGGAAATCCGACTGATGTCGTTGGAGATACCGATGCCCAGAGGTACAAATACGCAATTGAGGCTTTTGTAAACGATCCAAACGTTGATGCAATAGTAGTAATTGTTCTCTTCCAGGTGCCGCTCTTGAACGAGGAAGAGATAATAGAAATCCTCGCAGACTACGCAAAGAAGAGCGAAAAGCCAATACTCGCAGTTGCCATGGGAGGTAAGAAGACAGAACACTATGCAAAGATACTTGAAGAGAAGGGAGTTCCCGTATATCCGACGCCGGAAAGAGGTGTTAGAGCTTTGGCAGGTTTAGTCCAATACGCTAAATATCTTGAAAAGTTAAAGAAAGAGTGATTTACTCTTATTTCATTATTATTGGGGGGATAATTATGAAAGAAGAAGCTTTGAAAGTGATTGAAGAGGTCTTGGCTCAAGGTAGGAAGGCTTTAGTTGAATACGAAGCAAAGCAGGTTTTGAAAGCTTATGGTCTGCCAGTTCCGGAGGAAAAGCTCGCCAAAACCCTCGACGAGGCCATAAAGTACGCAAACGAAATAGGGTACCCAGTTGCCATGAAACTCATGTCTCCACAAATCCTTCACAAGAGCGATGCAAAAGTCGTTATGCTCAACATAAAGAACGATGAAGAGCTTAAGAAGAAATGGGAGGAGATACACGAGAACGCAAGGAAGTACAGACCGGATGCTGAAATTCTTGGTGTTCTCATAGCCCCAATGCTCAAGCCCGGAAGGGAAATCATCATTGGTGTCACTGAGGACCCACAGTTCGGTCACGCAATAATGTTTGGTCTCGGTGGAATCTTTGTGGAGATCCTCAAAGACGTAACCTTCAGAATAATCCCAATTGAAGAAAAAGATGCTTGGGCGATGATAAAGAGCATCAAAGGATACCCAATCCTAGCTGGGGCAAGGGGAGAACCTCCGGCAGACATGAAAGCTATTGTTGATATGATGCTAAAAGTCTCACAGCTCGTTGATGACCTCAAGGATTACATCAAAGAGATGGACTTGAACCCGGTCTTCATTTATCCCGAGGGAGAAGGAGCAGTTATAGTAGACGCAAGAATAATTTTGAAGTAGTCTCTGCAGAAAAATAATCCAACCCTTATTTTATTTTTCTTCCATAATTCGATATTTGAAGTTCTGTTTTTGTAAGGCGCGAGTTTACATGAAACTTTGTTTAAAGTTTTGTTTGAATTTGTCAAAATGCTCTAATTCTTTGTAAACGTCATAATTACTACATTCCCACATAATACAAAAGTATATATTACCTAAGTCCTATTCATAGTAATAAGTTGAGTTTTTTGAGTGCCTGGTACCTTACCAAAAGGCTATCAAAAGGCTGGTTCTCAAATAACTCAGATACACAGCGTAAGAGGGGGTGAAAATAAATGAGCACAGAAAGAAAAAGAATCCTCCAAACGATAATCGACGAAATCTGGAACAGGGGAAATGTGGAAGTAATAGACAAGTTTTACACACCAAATTTCAAAAATCACCATCCTAATATTCCTGAGGTTTCAGACTTTGCCTCATTTAAAAAATGGGTAGTTGAAGTTCACAAGACGCTTCCAGATTTTCACGCAACTATCGAAGACATGATAGCTGAGGAAGATAAAATTGCGGTACGGTGGACAGTAACTGGAACCCAAAAGGGCGAGTTTATGGGAATTCCACCTACTGGAAAAAAGGTCCGCTTTGAAGGTATGACTGTATACCGCTTCGAAGGAGATAAAGTTGCAGAAATGTGGTGGGTAAGCAACGAGATTGCTATTTTACGACAGCTTGGTGTTTTTCCACCAAAAAGATGACATCATTTGCATTCTCTGAACTGATCTCCTTTTTTTATTTTTAAGAGTGACTTCCAGAACTTTTGGCTTCTTTCCCAAGAACTCGGCGGCCGTTAAAACACTTTTGTTGAGCTTTTCTCCAACTTCCCACACCTCTCTCGTATGCTCCCTAAAATGACGCTCTCGCGGGAGGTGGTGATCGTAGATAATAGTCTCTGCATCTGTCTCTTTCACAATTCTAACCGCATTTTCAATTGCTCTTCTTAAATTGATTTTATTGAGGAGGTAACCAAGCATATATGTCATAGGGCCGTCTAAGACTAAGATATCTGGATTTTCTCTAATTATCCACTCCGCATAGTCTTCTATTATAGGGCCATTTAAATCACTTGAATGGATTAACTTTTCTTCTTCATGTTCAATAACAGTTGAAATCACCCAACCCACTCTTGAAAACTCTATTCCATGAAAGAGAGGTTTCGTAAATTTGACTTTTGTGTCTCCAAACTGAAATTCTCTCCCATCAGCAAACACAACTCGAAGATTCTTGAAACTCATCTCAGGAATTTTTGGGTTTCGATTCCATTTATTGACCCTATTTCTGAACCACTTAAGGCCTTTTTCAAGGAGTTGTTTCCTTCGCTTGTTGTAATCTCCGAAATCCTTGGAGAATGCTATTGGTAGCTCTTCCATTGGATTTGGATATTCTCGCGATTCTGGTTCTTTCCAGATATCCTCCAACTTTAATTCTCCATAATACCTGTAGAAATTGGAATAAAAATACTCGGCTCGTTCTCTCTGGGAATCGTTTATATACTCATTTGGGTTCTTAACTAAGAGTGTTTTTCCCCATACATATCTAAATCGCTTGGAAAGTAGTGATCGTAGTGATAGTGAGAAATTACAATAATATCGGCCTTTTCACTGGCCTTTTTTATTGCCTTCTCCCCCTCAATAAGCCATTCGATTTTCTCTTCTTCAGTGGCTGGAAAACTTGGATGCATAATAGCGACACCCGGATCTATTAAGATCGAGATGTCAGGTGTTTTAACGAAGACACATGAACTCTTGGATCCCAAGGAATCAAACCACACAGGCTTAAAGGAGAGTACCATGTTATGAAGTTAATCCTCCAAGATTTAAATCTTAGCTTCCATCACTATCTTTGGATGAGATGCTTATAAAGAATTAAATTTTTATTTACTATTCAAAGTTTTATATAGTTACTCATTTGTAATCTAGAAGAAGGAGCTTTTTAAGGACTTACTTTTTTTTAAGAAATTTAGAAACTTGAAGTTGGTAACTTAGAGTGATACTGTTAGGATAACTGGGGCATCACCTCCTGAAGCCATTCAGTAACATCACCAGGCGGATCACCAAAACTAGAATGAATTCTGACAAAATTATACCAGAAGGCAAACAGAAAAACAAACCTATGAACCCTCCTCCAGTCTTTACCCCTGAAATTATTCCAGAAACGCTTCGTCCTCTCCTTCAACGTCCTAAACCAGCGCTCAACACTGTTCCTCGGCCCGAAAGTCACATGCAGATAACCCAACCTCAAACT